>JAIRQX010000052.1 GCA_031256375.1 Deferribacteraceae bacterium | reverse complement strand
GCCGGCCCGATTATTTCGATACCTGCCGAAACTCAAAAAGCTGACAGCGATAATGTTACCGCGTGTCAGCCCGATTATTTCGATACTGCCATATTCAATTTTTCTCAGCGCGGCGCCGTCTGTAACGCCATGCCTGCAGTTATGAAACCATTATTCAATAACGATTTCTCAGATTTAACTCACTCAAAGGGTGTACGGCTGATTGTTGTCATTCCTTTTTCCTTCACAGGTATGTTATCGGCAGAGATCTGAAAAACTTTAGCAAAAAGACAAAAAATCATTGGCAGAAGTTTTATAAACTTCCGTAAAGTGACGATAGGCTGTGCAAAAATGTTTTTTTACAAGCATATATCATGGAATGTACCACACTAAATACAGAATAAAATGATATAACAAAAAAAGCCGAAGAGTTCTTCCCTTCGGCTGTATTGCTTACATACCATTCTCAAACCATTATCGGCATAAATTAATAAAACTTTACAAAAAAATTATAAACCTATAGAAATAACGAACTGCGCGCCATTTTCCGTATTCCGCGCAATCATGCCGCCATTTTTATATTTAGAGATTATTTGTTTTGATATATAAAGCCCTATACCTGTACCATCTATGTTTTTTGTGGTAAAATAAGGGTCAAATATATGGCTGATTACGTTTTTCGGCATACCGCCACCGTTATCGGTAAATATTATATTCAGATTTCTTTCTTCTTTTTTAATTTCTATGGTTACTAACCCTTCAAGAATCTGGTTGTTCAGGTTTTTGCGGCGATTAAGTATGGCGTCTTTTGAGTTCATAAGCAGATTCAACGCAATTTGCTGTATCTCATTCGGATTTCCCGTGACAATAAGGTCATCTTTTTCTAAATTTGTTTCAAACCTCGCATCTATACTGTTTTGTTTTAATATACAGGAAAACATGGAAAGTACATCATTTATAGCGGCGGCAACATCAAACCGTTCTATATCCTGTTTATTTTTGAAAAAATTCTGAAACATATTTACTGTGTCTGTCATAAATTGAATCTGTTCCAACATAAGCGTAACGTTTGAAAGCAGCTCTTCGCGATTAAATTCATCTTTTTCCAAATCGTCTTTAACTATTCCGGCAACGAAAAATAAAGTAGAGAGAGGGTGTTTCCATTGGTGTATGATTGCATCCATTATGTTGCCCATCTCTGATGACTTATTTCTCTGCATCAGAAGGCGTTCACCCTCCATACGATGTTTAGTTTCCTCCGCCAGAAGGTTTTTGATCTTCTTATTTTTAAATATCATCAGCTTATTTTTAAGTATTTTCAGCAGTTTATTTAAAATATTACCCTCCCTTTTTTTAAAAAATTCGGGTACAATTATATTATTACCCACGAAGTTAAAATGCAAGGAAAAGCAAAAAGTCACAAAAATCAAAAGGCGCTGATAAAACGGACACGGAGTTAAAAACTCAAACTGTACTCCAACCTCTTGCTTTATCAAAGATTAAATAATAAAGTAATAATTGAATTAGCGGGAGGTGGCGCTGTGACAGACGACAACGAACGGCGGGAAGCGGTTGAAGTCCGCTGTCCTAAGTGTGGCAGGATACAGATAGTATATATCCCTGCGGAAGAGATACCGAAATGCCCTGACGATGGAACACAGATGATTATACGCGAACTGCTTGACGAAGGGAAAGTTTTATAATACAGGGGGTCACATTTTATGAAAGTGGCAATGTTTAACGGCAGCGCCCGTAAAGGGGGGAATACTCACATTATGCTTGGCTGGTTGGCAAAATCTCTTGCCGCTGAAGGCATTGACAGTGAGATAACAGATATGGGCGGTTTGAAACTTCACGGCTGCGCCGCATGCAGCAAATGTTTTAATACAAAAAACAGGCGGTGTACAGTTAATGACGATATGAACGGTCTTATTGCCAAAATGGATGAAGCTGACGGCATAGTGTTGGCAAGCCCTACATATTTTGCCGATGTCACGGCTGAGATGAAGGCGTTGATAGACCGAGCCGGTTTTGTTGGGATGGCAAATGATAATATGTACCGGCGCAAATGCGGCGCTTCAGTGGCTGTAGCGCGCAGAGGCGGAGCGATACATACATTTGACACTATGAACCACTTTTTTCAGATTTCTCAGGTGTATATAGTTTCTTCCTGTTACTGGAATATGGGGTACGGTCGCCAGATCGGCGAAATAACCTCCGATAAAGAGGGGGAGCATACCATGGATGTGCTCGGGCAAAACATGGCATGGCTTCTTAAAAAAATACACGGCGAAAAGTGACGTTCTTATTTAAACAACGTTTTCTGCCGATTTTTGTAACCCAATTTTTTAACGCTTTCAGCGACAGTGTTTTAAAAAATGCCGTAACGATACTGATTACATATCGTATAGCCAAAGACGCGCAGAGCGCGGGGCTTTTAGTTACATTATCGGCAGGGCTTTTTATCCTGCCGTATTTTCTCTTTTCCGCCACAGCCGGACAGCTTGCTGATAAATATGACCGCGCGCAGCTTGCCCGTTTTTATAAAATCATGGAACTTTTTTTGATGGCGTTTTCGGTGATAGCTTTTTACCGCAATAATACATGGTTTTTAATGATAATCCTTTTTGCGATGGGCGCCCAATCCACATTTTTCGGTCCGATAAAATATTCTCTTCTACCGCAGCAGCTTAAAGGTGATGAACTCATGGCAGGAAACGCTTATGTGGAGGGGGGAACGTTTATTTCAATCCTTGTGGGAACCGTAATAGGCGGGCTTGTGATCTTGCGGGCTAACGGAGTCTTTCTTATAAGCGTTATATTGATGCTGTCAGCATTTATAGGTTATACCTCAAGCCGTTTTATTGCGTATGCTCCGGGAGGTTCTCCCGGACTGAAAATTAACGGAAATGTATTCAGGGAAAGTTTTGATGTGGTGCGGTATGCGGCTCAGAACCGCAATTTATTAAGATACCTTTTGCTGATATCATGGTTTTGGCTTGTAGGGTCTATATTTCTGGCGCAGATTTCTATATTTTCAAAGGAGTTTTTATACTCTGATGAAACGGTGACGACTATGTGCCTGACAATCTTCTCAGTCGGGATAGCGGCGGGTTCGGTGTTTTGCAGCAAAGTATCAAAGGGAAACCCGTCTCTGCGTTTTGTGCCGGCGGGGGCTTTTGGTATGGCGCTGTGTACTTGTCTGCTTGTGGTCTTCAGCCGGTTTACCGCCGCGCCGGATATATTGTATAATGCTACATTGTTTGTACAAAGCGCGGCGCGTTTGCCGGCATTGCTCTTTTTATTCGGTATAGCGTTTTCCGGCGGGATTTATACGGTGCCTCTTTACACCCTTATGCAGACAGAGGCGGATAAAAATTATATAGCGCGGGTTATCGCGGCAAACAATATATTAAACTCGTTTTTTATGGTGGCGTCCGTTATAATAGTTATCGGCATATACACGGCGGGATTCAGCGTATTATCTGTATTTATCCTGCTTGCGGCGGTAAATCTGGCGATTGCATTTTATTTACACATTAGTTTGGGTTAATGAATCAAGGGGTAGTTTATTATGAAAGGCAGTGAAATCAGGGCGGCGTTTTTAAAATATTTTGAGGATAAAGGTCATACGACAGTCGCGTCATCGAGCCTTATACCTCATAATGACAATACTCTGCTCTTTGCAAACGCGGGGATGAACCAGTTTAAAGATATATTTCTGGGAAAGATTGCGCGTCCGTACAATCGAGCGACAAGTTGCCAGAAAGTCGTGCGCGCGGGAGGCAAACACAACGATCTGGAAAACGTAGGGCGTACATCACGCCACCACACATTTTTTGAGATGCTCGGGAACTTTTCGTTCGGCGACTATTTCAAAAAAGACGCCATTTCATACGGATGGAACTTTCTTACACAGGTATTAAGGCTGCCGGCGGATAAAATGTTTGTAACTGTTTATAGAGATGATGACGAAGCGTTTAATCTCTGGCGTAATACAGTCGGACTGCCGGAAGATAAAATTTACCGGAGGGGAGAGAAAGACAACTTCTGGCAGATGGGCGACACAGGTCCATGCGGTCCGTGCAGCGAGATATATATTGATCAGGGACCGGGTACAGGCTGTGGTAAACCTGATTGCAACCCTGATTGCGAATGTGACCGGCATCTTGAGTTATGGAACCTTGTATTTATGCAGTATAACAGGGATGAAAACGGCAAACTGCACACACTGCCAGCCCCCAGCATAGACACCGGCATGGGGCTTGAGCGCGTAACATCAGTTGTTCAGCAGGTTCACAGCAATTATGACACTGACCTTATCCTTCCTATTATAGATTATGCTGCAAAACTTGCTGGAACGGAGTACGGCGAAGATAATGCGGGGGACGTTTCCCTGCGCGTATTGGCGGATCATGCCCGCAGCGCAGCCTTTCTGATAGCTGACGGCGTACTGCCTTCAAACGACGGCAAGGGTTACGTTCTGCGCAGGATCATGCGCCGCGCTATGCGCCACGGCAGTATGCTCGGTATGGAAAGTATCTTTTTCAATAAAATATGTACATTTGTAGTGGATTTTATGAAAGATCACTATGTGGAACTGACGGATAAACGCGCCTTTATAGAAAAGACAGCTCTGACTGAGGAAGAGATGTTCAGCCGTACACTGAACGCAGGTTTAAAGATAATTCAGGAAGATATACTGGAAAAATTACCGGAAAAATCTCAGGTATCAGGAGAGATGATATTTAAACTGTATGACACGCATGGTTTTCCTGTTGACCTATTCAGAGATATAACAGAAGATGCGGGACTTACACTGGATATGGAAGGTTTTGATAAGTTAATGGCGCGACAGCAGGAACGCGCTAAAAAAGCGGGATTGGGAGGCGGGGGGCGTGACGTTTCTGACACTGCCATAAATCTGGGTTCTATACATAAAAGCGAATTTATAGGATATGAAGAGCTGAAATATACAGGAAAAGTTCTGGCAATTATCGCGGACGGCGAGGAGAGAAAAAACGCCGGCGCGGGGAAGATTGAGATAATAACCGATAAAACCCCGTTTTATCCCGAAGGCGGCGGTCAGATAGGGGATTCAGGCTCTGTTCTTTTTCCTGACGCTCTTATGGTAATAGAGACAACTTACCGCGCGGGCGATGCCATAATACACAGGGGAGATTTGACCGGAGGAAAAATCAACGTGGGCGATAGCGCTGAAATGACTGTTAATGCGGATAAACGCCGTGACGCCGAGAAAAATCACACCGCTACACACCTTCTGCACAAAGCTCTCAGACAGTCGTTAGGGGAGCATATCCATCAGGCGGGATCACAAGTTTCACCTGACGGGCTGCGTTTTGATTTCAACAATTTAGGACAGATAACACAGGAAAAACTTAAGGAGATAAATGAGCTTGTGAACAACATGATCGCTTCGGGCAACCCTGTGAGCAAAACGTATAAAAGCCGTGAAGTTGCGGTAAAAGAAGGAGCTGTTGCTCTTTTTGGTGAAAAATACGGTGACACGGTGCGTGTGGTGGAGGTAAAAGGAGTTTCTCAGGAACTTTGCGGCGGCTGCCATGTAAATAATACTTCAGAGATATGCGCATTTGTTATCCTGTCTGAAGGAAGCGTCGCTGCAGGGATACGCAGGATTGAGGCAATTACCGGCAGAGCGGCGCTTTTATACCTCATCTCAAAAAATTCGGCGTTGGATAAACTTTCACGAGATCTGAAAGCCACTGCGGAAGAGGTTGCGGAAAAGATAGCGGAACTTCAGTTGCAGATAAAAGAACGTGACAGGATACTTAAAGATTATAAAGAGAAAGAGACGGCTTATAAGGCTCTGGAAGCTGTAAAAACCGCTAAAATAATTAACGGTGTGAGGATAGTCACGATAAAGGACAATAACGCTGATAACGCTCTGCTCAGAAATATGGCGGATATAGCGGCAGGGGAGATAAGAGAGAGAGGGATTGTGATAACAGTTTCCGCGTTTGACGGCAAAGTCAGCTTTGTATGCCGCGTGACCCCTGATATAACGGGAAGATATAAAGCGGGCGCGCTGATAAAAGAGGCCGCAAGAATTACGGGCGGCACAGGCGGCGGACGTGACGATATGGCTCAGGCGGGCGGAAAAGATGCAGGTAAAATTGATGAGGCGCTGGAAAAGTTGTATAGCCTTATATGAGAATATGGATATTGTTAATACTTTTTTTTGGGGTAACTCCTGTTACGGCGCAAACAGTTAAAAGTCCTGAAGAGATACTGGCAGTTTTTTTGGGTATCCCTTACCGTGTGGATGGCTGTGTTGACGGACAGGGCAGATACACTTTGTTTACAGGCTATGATAAATTTTTTTCAACCCCCGGACTTAACTGCAGCGGGTTTGTTCTTGAGGCATCCCGTATTCTGCTGAAAAGAAATATCCCATTATCCGTTGCAATAAATGACCGTCTGGGAGATAGCGGTCCCGGCGCGCCATTAGGGCAGGACTGGGATTTTGGCTGGGATATGATCCTGAATATTTCCGAGGGGTTGGAGCGCGTTTTGCTTCTGCCCGGGAATGTACGGGCAGATCCTGCCGCCGGCAGCGGGCTGGCGCCTCTCGGCTTTGATCTGCACGCGCCGGAAACATGGCGGGAACTGCCTGACAGAATACGCTCAAATCATCTTTATCTGGTAAGTTTCAGCAAAACGTCAGGTCAGCGCGGATCTTCTTCTTTAAAACATTACCATGTGGCGCTTTTAATCCGGATATCGGAGAAAGACTGGTACATCTATAACACCACACAGAAACGCGGGAAGGTTTACCGTGAAAATTTGGGATCTGTTCAGGGCAGAAACAGATTTCTTAACGCTTACGCCAATACAGGCAATGCCCGTAAACATATCTTTATTATTGAATTACCACTCTGACAAGAAATTGACATATCCATATACTGATATATTCATATACTCAGGGCAATTATTTTACCGGAGCAAGACGTTTGTTATAGAGTAAGACGCACTTCAGTGTATTTACCCTCTTCCGAGAAGATTTCCATTTTACCTTCGTGGGCATTGATTACCCTGTCAACTATCGCAAGTCCCAGCCCTGTGCCGGGATATTCTCGTTTCACATTACTCCCTCTGTGAAACCGTTTGAACACATGAGCAAGGTCTTCCTGCGGTATCCCTACCCCTTCGTCCCAACAGCTCATTATGATTTTATCATCTGTTTTTGCCGCTTTTATGACAATTTTACCGTTCTTTTCAGAATATTTAACGGCATTGGAAATGATGTTTGACATGGCGTATCCGAACGATTCACCGTCCACCAGCGCAATCAGGTTTTCATCTATATTTATTTCAATTTTAAGTTGTTTTTCCGTGCTTTCACGTTCAAAGTTATCCAAAATAACGGTTATCATCTCTTTCAGCGCTACAGGGATTCTGTGATAAGGATGCTGATCGTATTCAAGTCTCCTCATTGTTATGATGTCATTAAACATCCCTGTCATAGAAGTCACATTGCGTTTCAGCGAATCCGCAAATTTAGCGCGGGAAGCGGTATCGTCCGCCAAACGGGGATCATTTAAAAGCTCCGTGTATGACATGATTTTAGTCAATGGCGTGCGTATCTCATGGGCAACAGAATCCAGAAAGTCTGTTTTAAGTTGGTTTAGGCTGTCAAGTTGAGCGTTTTTCTCTTCTAATTCTCCGACAAGGTCTATATATTTTTTTACAGCCTCATCCAGTTTCGCTTTCAGGGTATCTTCATTTTCAGCGATCTGTGCGCTCATTGTGTCAAAAGCCTCGGACAGCTCCTGAATCTCATCGTTTGTTTTTATCTCTGTTTTTACATTGTAGTTACCTCGGCGTATTTTGCCGACCGCATCGGTAAGCATACCGATCGGATACAGAACCAGTTTATATAAAAGGAGGCATACGATTATTATTATCCCCGCAAGTCCGGTAAATACTGTAAAAATCAGCGTCCGGTTCCCTTTTTTTATTGACTCCTCAAGATCAGCCAGTGGTATAATTACCGAAATCAGACCGCGGAAATCATCTATTTTGTAACCCTGACCGGCGTGGCACGGCATGCATGATTTGTTTATCGTAAGCGAGGCGGCGAACCTATAAACATCTCCCATATCAGGTATGTTGTATATTTCCGAATATTCTTCGGCGCCGTTATTAAGCGCGTCTATAGCGCGGATTTCAAAGGAGTCGGGGGCATTTTCCTCATTTACCAAGATATTGCTTGAGATATGAAACTTAAAATCAGCCATATAATCCGCATACTGAGAAAGCTCCTTTGTCGCTTGGGCGGGCACAGGCTCAATGCGGTCTCGATTTTCCGCAACCCATTGGCGGGTTACGACTATCATTTGGTAGATAGTGAGCGCACGTATCCGCGCCTGTTCTGTAATAGAGTTCCGCTGGTTTTGCCATGTCGCAATAACCGCCGGAATCATTATCAAAATTATCATAAGCGTAAGAAGACCTACCACCTTGACGGTCAATTTCATTCTTTAACCTTATAACCTATGCCTGAAACTGTTTTTATTATTTCAGGGTTTTTGGGGTTTATCTCAATTTTTTGACGGAGGTTCTGTATATGTACATCAAGACTTCTTGACCAACGGTAAAGAGTATCGTTACCCCAGAGATCTTCGGTTATCTTGTCACGGGGGAGCGTTTTCCCCGCGTTTTTGCTCAGATAAAAAAGAAGCTCAAACTCTTTCGGTGTAAGCGCTATTTTGTTGTCCCCGCTTGTCACCTGACGTTTGACCGCGTCTATTTTTAAATGATGAAAGCTGAACAGACTGACGGCGCTTTCTTCCGGACGTTCGCGGTATTTTTCAGTTCGCCTCTCTATAGCGTGAATACGCGCCAGAAGTTCTATGTTTTCAAAAGGTTTTGTGATATAATCATCCGCTCCATAATCAAGGCATATAACCTTGTCAGAAACACTGTCTTTTGCGGAAAGGATAATAACAGGCGCTGAACTTTCACTGCGGATAAGCCTGCATATCTGCTGTCCGCTGACATCCGGCAGACCGATGTCAAGAATAACCAGATCAGGACACTTTTCCCTGAATACTGACAACCCTTCAAGCCCTGTACCCGCGGTAAATATATTATAACCTTCAAGTTTCAGAAAAAGGCTGACAAGCTCACATATCTCTTTGTCATCATCAATTACCAGTATATACCCTTTCATGCGGTTATTATGAAGATTCAACATTTTAATTACAAGTAGTAAATATAACCTGAATATGTATTATTATTTATGATTAATTACACTCTTACCCGCGCAAGACGAAAAACCCTTGCGTTGTACGTCCGTAACGGCGCGGTGGAGGTTCGCGCGCCGCTTAAAATATCAAAAGCTGAAATTGAAAGGTTTGTCGCGTCAAAAAAAAGATGGATTGAGATTAAGCTCACGGGTTCAAATGAACAAATGTTGCAGCGAAAAAATTTTCGTCTTTATTACGGCGGATATGTGACTTATTGCGGCAAACTCTACCTTATAGCGGCAAAAGAGGGTAACCTCCGCGGTTTTGACGGTAAACAGTTTTTTATGCCGCCTGATTTGTCACCCGAACAGATTAAGACCGCTTGTGTTCAAATTTACCGTAATCTTGCAAAACATATTCTTACTGATAAAACATTTGCTTTTGCAAAACGTATGGCTGTAAATCCGGCAACTGTAAAAATTAACGGCGCCAAAACCCGCTGGGGAAGCTGTTCTGTAAGAAGAAATATAAACTTTTCATGGCGTTTGGTTATGGCTGACGAAGAGATAATTGATTACGTTGTTGTGCATGAACTTGCGCATATTAAAGAGATGAATCATTCCGCACGGTTTTGGGCTATTGTGGAAAATATACTGCCGGATTGGCGCGTAAAAAAGATGAAATTAAAAGACCTTCAGCGCCGGCTCAGCGGCGAGGATTGGAAAATAAAAAAGATGTAGGGTGACAATTTTTACTAGGTATTTCAGCCTTTTACCCTCTTATTATGCTTTTTGTTATGATATTGTTGGAATGTAGGTTGCAAAATAAGAGAAAATGTTTTAATTATGGGCATGGCGCACATAATTTCACGATACAAAAAGCACAGGCTTTATATCTATTTCCGTTTTGATGACAAGGCATTTAAGGAGTCTGCGTATTGTCATAAAGAAGCTCAGAAGGGGTGCGTTTGTAAACAGCATTGTGTTACCGGCGATTTGACACTGGAAGTATCGCGTAAAGTTGACAACTCCAACGCGGATGTATTTAAAACCGGGGAATACATTGAACGCCACGCCGAAACTGCGTA
Source organism: Deferribacteraceae bacterium (assembly GCA_031256375.1). Lineage (GTDB taxonomy): Bacteria > Chrysiogenota > Deferribacteres > Deferribacterales > JAISNW01 > JAIRQX01. The sequence goes on along the minus strand of JAIRQX010000052.1, from coordinate 25,623 downwards.
TCTGTCAGATAAAGATGTAACGGTTATTCAATATGCATGGCAGTGGCTTGCTACTTTGACAGGCGTTCGGTCAACAACTGTAATAAAATACCGGCAAACTATAAAGAAATTATCTTATATTACGCAAATGCGCTTGTGTGATGTCAGGGCATATCATATAAGAGAATGGGTTAAAGATATGGAAAGCTCAAAACTTGCCCCGAAAACTATAAAGGAACATATATGCACACTTTCAACAATTTTTAAGAGCGCGATAAGAGATAATTTGATAACAGATAACCCGTGCGCGGGGGTAAAATTACCGAAATTAAACAGTCCTGATCCGGATCCTTTTTCTGTGGATGAAGTGTCTAAAATTTTAAACTGGATAGGCAAAAAATATCCTGAAAAAGTAACATTTTATGCTATAGGATTTTACGCGGGGATGCGGACAGGTGAGATTATAGGTCTCAAATGGTCTTCCATAGATTTTAACAGCGAAACTATTAAGGTTTGCAGACAGCATACAAGTAATGAGGCGGTGGAAATGACAAAAACAGGCAGTCACAGAATAATTGACATTATTCCTCAGCTAATGCCGTATCTGAAAGATCACCGGCAATATACTTTTGTTAAAAGCGAGTATCTGTTTTTAACGCAGTATGACACCCCGTATATGACCGGAGATGATTTAAGCCGGTATTATTGGGATCCGTGCCTGAAGGCTCTTGGTATAAGGTATAGGAATATTTACCACATGAGACACACATTTGCCTGTATGATGCTGAATAATAATAAACCTATAAATTGGATAGCGATGCGGATGTTGGGACATAAAAACAGCTCGCTTTTATTAAAGATTTACGGCGCGTACTGGAGTCAGAATAATATGCCGGATAAATCATCTTTTGATTTTCTGAATCCGCAAAATGACTATTTTGACAGTCTGAACTAATTACTTGCCAAAACAATATTTAATGTGTATCCTATCGTATATTTTTCTTGGAGAGATTGGATGAAAAAATTTTTATTGTTACCATTGTTGCTGCTTACTGTCTGTTTTGTTGCGTGTACTTCTTCAAATTCAAAGCCGGAGAAAACCGTTGACGCGTTTTTTCAAAATCTGAAAAAGGCTAATTATGATAAGGTTCACGAGTACCTCAGCGCGCCCTTGTTTGAAAATGTTGCCGATACAGAAAGAGAATTGCTGGGAGTTTATTTCGGTACTATGAAAACCGCCAATTTGAAGGTGGTGGAGAAAACCGACTCTACAGCTACGGTTAACGTAGATATCTCTGCCGTGGATATCGTTGAGGTAGTGCATAATTTTATGACGAATATGACTGAAAAACTTCAAAGTAAAGGGTTGTCTCCGGACAATGTCTCAGATGAGGAATTAGACGTTATTTTTGTTAATGAGCTTAAATCTCCGGATGCTCCTAAAAAAACCATGACAGCAACGCTGATATTGAACAAAACCGGTGGGAAATGGCTTATAGATGCTGACAACGCATTGCGTACCGCATTATTCATGCAGAACTACAACGGCGAAGATTTGTATAATGAAGGAAACGGCAACGGTTACAGCGTTTTTGACACAGTCAACGCTACGGCGGTATTTACCGGCTCCGATGAGATGATGGGGATATGTATATTTGAACTGGACGGACAAACCTATAAAATGTACTGCGAACCGGATCAGATGGAAGAACTGACAAAGAATTACAGTAATAAAGAGGTCGGGATCGTTTATCAGGTGCTGCAATCAGATACGGAAAAAGATACTGGCGAAGATGAAGATACTAATGAAGAGCCCGTTACTCTATACATTTTGGATAGCATAGTTAAATAAATTGTTTACCAAAAATTATATGTTTCTGCTGTCGGCGTCTTTTTTGGCGTCGGCGGCATTTATGCTTCTTCTACCCGTTTTGCCTGTATTTGCAACAGAAGTTGTCCGGCTTGAAGAGGGGCGCGTCGGTCTTGTAGTGGGTGCATTTTCCCTTACTGCGCTGCTCTGCCGCCCGTTTATCGGTCATCTGCTTGACAATTATAACCGGAAAATAACGCTTCTTATAGCTCTTGCCATGTTTACAGGAGCTTTTGCCTCTTATATATTCACTGTTGCAGTAGCTATGCTTTTGCTTGTGCGGATGGCGCACGGGATTAGCTGGGCGGGATTAACCACAAGCGCCGCCACTATTATCGCCGATATAGTACCCGCGGAAAAACGGGGCGCAGGGATAGGCTACTTTTCCATGACAATCCCCCTTGCTATGGTAATTGGTCCCGCTTTAGGGCTTGTAATTTTAAATTTTTCCGGCAGCTTTCAGTTGGTTTTTATATTCAGCGTTTTTTTAAGTGCGATTTCATTCATAATAGCGGGGTTGTTAAAACTGCCTACAGTTGTGCGCCCGAAAAAAAAACTGGCGCTGTCGTTTCCCGCTCTGTATGAGAAACGGGCGGCGGGACTTGCATTTATGCAATTCTGTTACAGCTTTGCTTACGGCAGCATAATTACCTTCCTGCCCATTTACGCGCATAAGAACAATATTGATAACAGCGGCGCATTTTTTATCCTTTACGCCGCCGGAGTATTGCTGTCACGCTTTTTGGTACGCAATACCCTTGATCTCCGCGGTCCCACGCCGCTGGTGCTTTCCGGTTATCTCTGCTTTGCTGCGGGAGGTTTCTCGCTGGCGTTTGCTACATCACCCGCAATTTTTTTCGTCAGCGGTTCGTTGGCAGGGTTCGGAGGCGGAATGGTTATGCCCACAATTAGCACAATGACAATGAATGTGGTTGAACCGTTTAATAGGGGAAAAGCAAACGCCACTGTAGGCACGGCAATGGATGTAGGCATGGGGTTGGGTGCGCTTGGAGCGGGGTGTCTGATACAGCAAACATCCTATGAAACCGCCTATATCACCGGCGCTGCCCTTATGTGTCTGCCGCTTCTGTGGTACTTCTTGTCCGAAAAAAACAGATACTATATGAATCTGGAACGTCTGCGCAAAGAACTTTAGGGAACTTTTAAATGAGACGGCGCAAAGCGCCGTCTATGCTACCGGAGCGCTCTTGAAAAATGATTTAAAATTTTCCTCAAGTAGCGTTGCAAGATCGTTCATTGAGATTTTTTTGGCTTTTGATACATATTCGGCGGTATAATGCAGATACGCGGGTTCATTTTCTTTTCCGCGCAAAGGCTCAGGCGTCAGGTAAGGGCAGTCTGTTTCAATAAAAAGCCTTTCCGTCGGCAGCCGCTCTAACGCTTCATGTAAAAGGGTCGCTTTACGGTACGTTACATTTCCGGCAAATGAAAAGTATGTTTTTTCCCTTTTTAACCCCCACTCTAACAGAACAGGATCACCGTTAAAACAATGGAACAAAAGCGGGAGTTCCCGTCCGCCTACAATACGTTCCAAAACATCAACGGTATCTTCCGAAGCGTCTCTTGTATGCAGCGCTAACGGCAGATTAGCCCCGAGCGCCATATCAGCCATAATGGAAAATACCTCTATCTGTTTGTCTTTTGGTGAACGGTTTCTGTAAAAGTCAAGCCCGACCTCGCCGACTGCAATAACTTCCGGATATGACAGAAGCTGTTCAAATTTACCGAGCTGTGCGATTCTGAAGTTTTCTGCATCATGCGGGTGTACCCCCACCGCCGCGAAAACGCCGGGATGAGCGGACGCAAACCTATGGGCAAGAACACTGTCATCTAAATCTGTCCCTATGGTTATCATGCGGCGGACATTTTGCTCCGCCGCCTTTTTGACTGTTTCGTCCGCACGAGAGCTTAAGGGGTGCGAATGCAGATGGGCATGTGTATCTGTTAAAAACACTTATTTTATCCTTGTTCCGGCAGGAACAGAGTCCGGCAAAAATAAAACGTGGTGGCGTTGCCCGTCAAAAGCAGCCAGCGCCATTCCTCTTGATTCCACCCCCATCAGTTTAGCCGGTTTCAGATTCTCTACGACAGCAATTTTTTTCCCTATAAGTTCTTCAGGGGTATAGCTTTTCGCAATGCCCGCCACTATTGTGCGCACCCCTTTACCGTCATTTACACTCAGTTTCAGGAGTTTTTCAGAGTCAGGAACATTGACCGCTCCCTCAATGTGTCCGGCTATAACAGTCACTTTCTCAAAATCTTTATACTCTATAAATTCTGCAGCGGGCTGAGTTTTTAGACTTCCGGCTGAGACCTTTACGGAATCATGAATGGATGACATAATATCTTTTTCATCAAGACGTGGAAATAAAGCGGATACTGCCCCCAACTTCCCTCCGGGTTTGAGAACGCGGGTTACTCCAAGCTCCTCTTCATCTTTAAACGAGGCTGTACCATCCATGCCCAACTGTTTGCGCAGTTTTACAGCTGTTTCCGGCATGAATGGGGTAATAAAGTTTGATAACGACAGCAGTCCGTCTGATACAGTGTATAAAACAGAGCTAAGTCGCCCTTTCAGCGTCGGGTTTTTTGCAAGAGACCACGGCTGCATCTCGTCTATATACTTATTTAATGCTCCAACAATATCCCAAACCGCAAGCAGCGCTCTATTCAAAGACATTTCATCAACAAAACGGACATATTGCGCGGCTGTTTCCGCTATAAGAGTATGAATACGAACATCGTCGCCGTTAAAAATATCAGGGGCGGGAATCACTCCGTCAAAATACTTTTCCACCATACCAAGCGACCTTGTCACAAGGTTTCCGAAATCGTTAGCAAGATCGCTGTTTATTCTATGAATCAGCGCTTTGTAAGAAAAATCGCCGTCAAGACCAAATGTTACCTCTCTGAGCAAGAAGTAACGCACAGGCTCAATACCGAATTTGTCGGTCAGATAAAACGGATCAACAACATTGCCCAAAGTTTTTGACATCTTTTGCCCCTCAACAGTCCACCAGCCATGGGCAAAAACCGACCGAGGAAGCTCAAGACCAAGAGCTAAAAGTATTGTAGACCAATAAACCGTATGAAAACGCAGTATATCTTTCCCGACAAGATGAAAATTTGCCGGCCAATATTTTTTGAACAACGAATCTTCATCAGACGGATATCCCAAAGCGGAGATATAGTTTACAAGGGCATCCACCCAAACATATACAATATGTTCCGGATCATCTTTAACCGGTATCCCCCAAGAAAAATTTACACGGCTGACAGAAAGGTCCTTTAATCCCTCTTTAATGAAAGCAAGCGCTTCATTCCGGCGCGATTCGGGTCGTATAAAGTTAGGATTTTTCTCTATATGCTCCAAAAGCATATCTTGGTATTTAGACATACGGAAAAAATAGGATGGTTCTTTCATCCGTACAGTGGGACGACCGCAATCCGGACAAAGCTGACCATCGCCAAGCTGTGATTCAGTCCAGAACGCTTCACATGGAGTGCAGTATAACCCTTCGTACTCACCGGCGTAAATATCGCCCTGCTTTTTAAGCGTTTCAAAAACATTTTGGACGGCGGCATAGTGCCGGTTGTCTGTAGTACGGATGAAACTGTCGTTTTGAATACCCAGTTTTCCCCATAGTTTATAGTATCTGTCAACAACCTGATCCGCCAGTTCTTTTGGTTTCAGCCCTTTTTCGGCTGCCGCCTGTTCAATTTTCTGACCGTGTTCATCCGTGCCTGTAAGAAAATATACGTCATACCCGCACATACGTTTGAAACGCGCCATTGTGTCGGCAGCTATTGTTGTGTACATATGTCCTATATGCGGGACATCATTTACGTAATAAATGGGTGTGGTTATATAAAAACGCCTGTTCACAGATCCCCCTCGGCTTTATCTCCGATAACAATCTCACCTATATCTTCAATATTAATGCCTGTCTGCGCGTTTTCTGAATTAATCTGATCATTTGTTTTGTCGTAAACCAGACAGCAGATCAGTCTGCCGCAAATACCGGATATTTTGCTTGGATTTATACTTACATTCTGGTCTTTGGCGCTTTTAATTGAAATATTGTCAAACTTACGAAGAAAAGTAGCGCAACACAGCTCTCTGCCGCATATACCAAACCCTCCCAGCATCTTTGTAGCGTCACGCACCCCTATCTGGCGCATTTCTATGCGAGTGCGGTATATTTTGGCAAGGTTTTTTACAAGCTGACGGAAATCAACTCTATTCTCAGCAGTATAATAAAATGTAAGTTTACCCCTGTCGAGAGAGTATTCCGCCAAAAGGAGCTTCATCTGAAGTTCGTGTTTTTCAATCAGTTCAGCACAGATTTTAAACGCGCCGTCCTCTTCCTGCCTGTTGGCTTTAGCGGTTTCCATATCTTTCTCTGTGGCAATCCGAACAATTTTTTTCATCTCCTGAGCTTCATCAACATTTATCACACGCTCAGGCACAGCCACGGTTGCGAGGTCTTCCCCTTTTTCCGCCTCAATTACAATTATATCGCCAACCTTCTCACAAAGACCACCTGATAAATAGTCGTATATCTTCCCTGCGCGCTTAAATTTAACACCGGTCGCGCGAACCTCTTTAATCATAAATAGTACCCCAGACGCTCTTGTATATAATCAAAACTGTATAACTTATGTAAATTATCATTGTTTTAAGTTTTTGTACAATAAAAAATGCGGTTGCCGCAAGAGTGCAACGGAGTTGTCAAGATATTGATCTAAGAAAAATGTGTGTATTCGGGAAAGTTATCGCTTGACTTTTAAACAGATAATTGATATTTGTTCAGCGTGCTGAAAAACTCTTTTGAGAGTTGGCAGACCGTTGAAAAAGTCATTAATTTTTACAAAAAAACTTTTTTGACATGGCGTATGTAAAAAATAAAATAAGACGCAAAGGATGAATTGACCTATGTTTGCGGATTTGAGCGGTAAGCTCGGCGCTGTTTTTAAAAAGCTGCGCGGAGATGCCCGTATTACTGAAAGTAATGTTATCTCTGCTGTAAAAGAAGTGCGTATGGCGCTTCTTGAGGCGGATGTCAACTACAAAGTAGTAAAAGATTTTGTCGCCGGAGTTGAAAAACGCGCATTGGGCGAAGAAGTTCTCGCAAGCGTCACCCCTTCCCAACAGTTCATTAAAATAGTTAAAGACGAACTAACCGAGATTTTGGGCGGTAAGAATTATTTACCCAAAGTACATCTTTCTTCACAGCCGCCCACAGTGGCGCTGATGACAGGTCTTCAGGGGGCGGGCAAAACCACTGCCTGCGGTAAACTAGCTGCATATTTTATGAAAAACGGTAAATCACCGCTCCTTGTCGCGTGCGATATTTACCGCCCCGCCGCCATAGACCAGCTTGAAACGGTTGGCAGGAAAACCGGCGTAGCCGTGTACAGCGACCGTAACAGCCGTGATGCGGTTAAAATAGCCTCCGATGGCGTGGCTTTTGGCAAAAAAGCGGCTAAAGATATTGTGATTATAGACAGCGCCGGTCGTCTGCATATAGACGATGAGCTTATGACTGAGCTTGAAAAGATTAAATCCGCCGTCACCCCCCATGAAATATTTTATGTTGCTGACGCCATGACAGGGCAGGATGCTGTTAATTCAGCCGCAGAATTCAACAAAAGGCTGGATATTTCAGGCATTATCCTGACTAAAACTGACGGCGACGCACGTGGCGGGGCGGCGCTTTCCGTGCGGAAAGTAACCGGCAAACCGCTTATATTCGCGGGTACAGGTGAAAAAAATGAAGAATTTGAGCTGTTTCACCCGGAACGCATGGCAGGACGCATTCTTGATATGGGAGATGTTGTGTCTTTTGTGGAAAAAGCGCAGGAAGCGATTGACGGGGAAGATGCAGCCGATTTGGAGCAAAAGATAAAAAAGCAGGGGCTGAATTTTGACGATATGCTCAAACAGTTCCGTATGATAAAAAGGATGGGCTCTCTGGGCAGTCTTTTAAAGATGATTCCGGGAATGGGTTCCATGTTGGGCAATATTGGAGATATTTCCACTGAAGATAAGATGTTTAAGCGTATGGAGGCTATTATATTAAGTATGACACCTCTTGAGCGCCGCAAACCGCTTGTGATAAACGCCAGCCGGAAAAAACGCATTGCCGCCGGAAGCGGGCGCACTGTACAGGATGTAAACCGTCTTATGGACCATCTCAATCAGATGAACAAGATGATGAAGAGGATGACAAAGATGACAAAACAGGGTAAAGACCCGTCAAAACTGTTTAAAGAGATGTTTTAAAATAAATTGGAGGTAATTTGTGGCAGCGAAGATTAGATTAATGAGGATGGGACGGAAAAAACGCCCGTTTTACCGTATAGTGGTGGCTGACAGTAAAGCGCGCAGAGACGGAGCTTTTGTGGATATTTTAGGTTATTATAATCCGCTTACAGTTCCGGCGGATGTTAAAATTGATGGGGAGAAGGCTTTGAAGTGGCTGGGAGTGGGCGCTCTCCCCACCGATACCACCCGTAATCTTTTCTCTAAAGCGGGCATTATGCGAAAGCATACGGAAAGTAAAATAAAAACAAAAAGTAACTAGTAGTGAGGAGTACTATTTATGAAAGAACTTGTTAAAGCGATTGTAGAACCATTGGTTGATCATCAAGGAGAGATTGACATACGCGAGGTGGAGAACGAAAGTTCCACAGTTATAGAGCTGCGCGTAAATGAAGCTGATCTTGGTAAGGTTATAGGCAAGCAGGGGCGTACCGCAAAAGCGATCCGCACCATACTGAACGCGGCAAGTGTTCGCAAAGGGAAACGGATCACTCTGGAGATTGTAGACTAATTATATGCGCCGGATCTCCATAGGGGCGGTCACCGGAGTTTTTGGTCTGAAGGGTGATCTTAGAGTACATCCCCTTATAGGGGATGACTCACTCTTTAAAAAAATTAAAAAAGCTGTTTTTGTTCATAAAAATGGTGATGAAACAGAGGTGCGGATACTTTGCGCTAAACGTCATAAAGGCGAATGGCTTGTAAAGATTGAGGGAACTGAAACTCCCGAAGCGTCTATGGCTTATAAAGGTTGCAGGCTAACGGTTTCAGACAGTTTTCTCCCCCACGCCGGAAGTGATGAAGTTTACTGGATTGATATTGAGGGCGCGCGAGTCAAAGACAGGGAAGGTTTTTCTGTAGGAACCCTTGTCGGATATATTGAGACCGGTTCCCACGATGTTTTTAAAATAGAGGGCGATGACGGTTTTGAGTACATGATATCCAATAACCCATATCATGTACTCTTAATAGAGACGGAAAACAAAACGGTTACTGTTGACCGTACAGGGTTGGTGGCTTCCGGGTGAAGCGTTATAACGTTATAACCATCTTCCCTACGATGTTTGACACCCCCTTTGATAAAGGGGTTATATCCAAAGCTATAGAGAGTGGTCTGATAGCCGTTAATGCCGTTAATTTGCGGGATTATGCGGAGGGCAGACATAAAGTGACCGATGATTACCAGTACGGCGGCGGCGTAGGGCTTGTGATGAAACCGGAACCGCTTATAAAGGCTGTACGTATGCTAAAAGGGAGGGAGGAAACAAGGATTATCCTTCTTGACCCGCGCGGCGAAAAGTTTACCCAGAAAACAGCGGAACGGTTGGCAAAGTATGAGAGTCTGACATTTATCTGCGGTCGTTACGAGGGTGTTGACGAGCGTGTGCGGGAACTGGTGGTTGATGAATCAATTTCTGTCGGTGATTTTGTGCTTACAGGCGGAGAGCTTGCCGCAATGCTTATTATAGATGCTGTGGCGAGGCTTATTCCCGGCGTTTTAGGGGATGATTCCTCTGTTGAAGAGGAATCGTTCACAACAGGCGCGCTGGAATACCCTCATTATACAAGACCGCAGGAATATGAAGGGCTTAAAGTTCCCGATGTGCTGGTATCCGGCAACCATGCTGATATATTAAAATGGCGCGCAGGGAAAACGCTTACAGAGACGCGGAGATACCGTCCGGATCTAATCCCGTTTGAACATCTGGACGATACTATGCGAAAGTATGTATATGAATCCACTGCCACTCCGCCGGCTAAAAAATGCAGGCTGGCTGTTGCGCTGATGCACTACCCTATGCGGGACAAGCAGGGGGATATAGTAACCACATCCATAACCAATATGGATTTACACGACATCAGCCGGACAGCGGCTACTTACGGCGCGGAAAGATATTTTGTCGTTACGCCGATAAAAGCGCAGCGAAATATAGCCGAAAAAGTGATAGACCACTGGATGAAAGGTTTTGGGGCAGCATATAATTCAAACCGGCGTGAGGCATTTTTGCGGACAGAGTTGTGTGACAGCCTTCCCTATACCATTAAGGCGTGTGAGGATATGTGGGGGGAAAGACCTCTGCTTGTAGCTACAACTGCACGAAAAGAAGTCTCAAATATCTCAGCCGTGGCGTTGGGTGTATTAGCGGAAACCAAACCTGTACTTCTTTTATTTGGTACAGGGTGGGGGTTTGCTCCGGCAGTGTTTGAAATGGCTGATTATGTGGTTGAACCGATACTGGGCGTCGGTGGTTTTAACCATTTGCCGGTACGCAGCGCGGTGGCGATATTGTTGGACAGAATAACAAAAAGTAAGATTTGAATTATATAAAGTATCAGGAGGCATTCAGATGCAGAATAAGATTATTGAGGCGGTAGAAGCGGAGTATAAGAAAGGAACTCTTCCCGCTTTCCGCCCGGGAGACACTGTTAAGGTGAATTTCCGTATTATTGAAGGGAACAAAGAGCGTATTCAGGCTTATGAAGGGCTGGTGATCGCTATTCACCGCGCGGGGATAGGCAGTACATTTAAAGTGCGCAAAATGGTGGGGGATATAGGAGTTGAGCGTACATTCCCCTTTTATTCCCCCCGTGTGGAAAGCGTGGAGATTAAACGCACAGGGCGTGTACGCAGAGCAAAACTTTATTATATGAGAAAGCTCAGAGGGAAGGCTACGCGTATTAAAGAACGTAAGAAAGGGTTTTAACGGAGGATATAAAAAATATGAAAACTTCATGGGCAACGCCCGGAACTTATGAACAGAAATGGTATCTTATAGACGCGCAAGATTATGTGCTGGGTCGTATGGCATCCAGAATAGCCATGATGTTAATGGGGAAACACAAGCCAATATACACGCCGTTTATTGATACCGGTGATTTTGTAGTGGTGGTGAATGCGGCAAAGGTGCGTTATACCGGAACAAAAGCAAGGAGTAAAAAATACAACTGGCATACCGGCTATCTTGGCGGTCTGAAAGAGCGCTCACTCAGCGAATATCTTGAGAAAGACCCTGAGGAGGTTGTCCGTTTGGCTGTCAGGCGTATGCTCCCTAAGACAAAGATGGGCAGACAAATGCTTTCCAAACTGAAAATTTATGCGGGGGGGGAACATCCGCACGCTGCACAGAAACCTGTTAATATTGAAAAGGAGGCTTAACAGATGGCTGAATTATTTTACGGTACCGGTCGCAGGAAAACTTCAGTTTCCCGCGTATTTATCAAATATGGCAAAGGCAAAGTTTCAGTCAACGGAAAATCACTGGATGAATATTTTGAGCGTCCGACTGCTCGTCAGATAGTAATGCAGCCGCTTGCGCTTTTGAATGCTGAGAATAAATTTGATCTTTATGTTACAGTGAAAGGCGGCGGGAAAAGCGGTCAGGCGGGGGCTGTACGTCACGGTCTCGCTAGGGCGCTGGAGCAGGCGGATGCTTCATACCGCGCGCCGATGAAAACAGCAGGTTATATGACCCGCGACTCCAGAATGGTGGAACGTAAAAAATACGGGAAACCTAAAGCGCGTAAGAGCGCTCAGTTCTCAAAACGTTAAACTATTTTTAACCGAACTTTTGAAGTCATTGTTAAAACAATGATTTCAAAAGTTAAGCGTATGCAGCTGATTGCCGTATGCGGCGCTGGAGGATTGTTATTATAATGAATAATACAGAACAGACTATAGGCAATTTGATTGATAAACAGGGCGTTTCCTTTATAAGTTCTGTAGATCCGGATGGATTTCCGAATATGAAAGCAATGCTTCCGCCAAGAAAACGTGAAGGGATAAAAAACTTCTTTTTTACGACAAACGCATCTTCCATGCGGGTAGCGCAATACCGTGAAAATCCAAAGGCATCTATTTATTTTTACGATAACGGATTTTTCAGCGGAGTTATGTTAATAGGCTCTATGGTAGTATTAGAGGATGATGCAAGTAAAGAGATGATTTGGCGGGATGGCGACACATTGTATTATCCTAATGGCGTCACAGACCCCGATTATTGTGTTTTAAAATTTACAGCGCAATCAGGGCGTTATTACGCTAACTTCAGCTCGGAAAATTTTGTCGTTGAATAAAATAGAGCGTTTCAATTTTATGCTTTTGCTCCTATTAATTCTGATCGCCGTATCTATCCCTATTACAGGGTGTGCTAAACATCCGTTTGACGAGGATGTATGGACTAAAAAAGTTCTGTCTGCTGACGCCTCCCTTCTTTACGCGGATCACACAGATGAAAACGGCTTGTTCTTTAATCCGTGGATGCCCAGAGAGGCTGGTAGCGGAATACTGAAGGCGCTTAGTAGAAGAGCCGTACAGCGCGACAATATTTCGGATTTTCCGGTTGATAAATACCTAGCTGTGGAAAACAGCTATGAGTATCTTTCCGATAACTCCCGAAACAGAATTTCCTTTGCGGGGCACGCTTCATTCATAATACAGATGGACGGCAGCGTTATCTTCACTGATCCGTTTTTTTCCGGCAGAGCGCTTATAGTGAAAAAAAAGGTTAAAACCGCTTTTGATTTCAATAAAACGCCTGAAAAACCGGTGGCGCTGATAAGCCATAATCATTACGACCACCTTGACGAATACTCGGTAAAAGAGCTTATCAAAAAGGATGCGGTATTTATTGTTCCGCTGAAACTGAAGAATTTTCTCATAAAACTGGGAGCAAAAAGGGTTTATGAGCTTGACTGGTGGGAAGAGAAGGTAATTGACGGTATAAAGTACACATTTCTGCCGTCTCAGCACTGGTCGCGGCGTTTATGGCAGCCGGCGGGCGCAACCCTTTGGGGCGGTTATTTGATAGAAGGCAGTAGCAGTATTTATTTCTCCGGCGATAGCGGTTATTTTGTAGGATATAAAGAGTTCGGAAAGAAATTTTCCATTGATTACGCCCTTTTGGGAGTCGGCGCTTATCTTCCCAGATGGTTTATGCATTACGCACACCAGAATGTGAGCGAATTTTTCAGGGCTGTGGATGATTTAGGAGCAAAAACAACCATACCTATGCACTTGGGCGTAATACAGCTTGGCAACGAACCGGTACTTTATCCCCTTTACGAGATAGATAAATTTATAGATAAAAACCCTGAATATAGGAACAGGGTAACCCCTCTGCGCGTCGGGGAATATATTGTAAGGGAATTATATCGCTGACTTCTTATTAAACTCGCGTTTGGAATATGAATGTTCAAAAGAGCTTGAATATCAAATTAGATTCATGTGGAATTGTGACACGCCCGTTTCATAAACTTCCGTAAGCCGCATAAATACGCTATTTGTAGCTGTATAGATTTTTTATGTTTGTCTTGCGTAAATGCTGATTTTACGCAGTTCTCAAAAAATTTATGAAACGGGCGTGGGAATTGTGATTGATTTATTTTATTTTTTCCTTATAATGACACAGTTTAGGGTAGTCAGAATGAATAAAACTGTATTTGAAAATGAGTTTTCTCAATTTTGCAAAGAATTGCAAAAATATGTGTCTGATAATGCTGGTGAATGGGCAGTTAAGGGCTTTATAGATGTAAATCAAAAGATATTTACCATATCCAGTGATACAAAAATCGTATCGAAAATTCTTGAAATTCATATTTTCCCAAAAATAATAGAGTTCGCAGATAAATTAGGTTTTGATATCGTTTTAACAGATCACCAGAATTATTATCCTGATATGTCATTTGTTTATAGAAAAAATAAAAAGATAAAATATGCTGTTGATATAAAAACGACTTATGTAAACCCAACACGTCCTGATTATTGCAATGGATTTACTTTAGGCTCTCATGGAGAATATTTTATTAACAGAGAATCCAAGAAAAATATACAGTTTCCATATAACGATTGGATGAATTACGGAAAAATAACTATTACTGATGAAACTGGCAAGACTAAAAAGATAACCAAGTTGGGCAATTTTTTAAAATATCGTGGCATTAAATAAATGAATATAATTATCCCACCTATTAAATGTCAAGGAATAAAGTCAAAACTTGTTGCTTGGATATATCAAAAAGTACCAAATAATTATGACATTTGGTATGAGCCATTTATGGGTTCTGGCGTAGTTGGATTTAACATTCAACCTAAAAAAGCTGTATTTAGCGACACAAATCCGCATTTAATAAATTTTTATAATGACATTAAAAATGGCATTATAAATCATGAAAAAGTAAAACAATTCCTTGTTTATGAAGGGGAAAAATTATTTGAATTGGGTGAACATTATTATAAACAGGTTCGGGAAAGATTTAACGAAAAACCAAATACATTGGATTTTTTATTTCTAAATAGAAGTTGTTTTAATGGTATGATTAGATTCAATGGAAAAGGTGGTTTCAACGTTCCCTTTTGCAAAAAACCAAATAGATTTGCACAAGCATATATTACAAAAATTACCAATCAAGTTAAAAATATATCTGTTCTCATCCAGTTGAACGATTGGTCTTTTGTCTGTGATAGTTGTGAGAATATTATAATAAAAGCGACACCGACAGATTTGATATATTGCGATCCACCATATATAGACAGATATTCTGATTATTTTAATTCTTGGACTGAATCTAATGAACAACGATTATTTGAGATATTGAGCAAGAAAAAAGCAAGATTCATATTATCTACATGGCATCATAATAAGTATCGTCATAATAAGTATATAGATTTATTATGGAATAAATTTAATGTGGATACCAAAAATCATTTCTACCATTTAGGCGCAAGCGAAAACAATCGTAGTGAAGTGATAGAAGCGCTGATAACCAACTTCCAGACATTAAAAAATTACCAAAGCGATTACAACCTAGTAGTGCAAAATATAGATCAGTTTTTGCACAGTAGTTAATGTTTATGGGTAACTGGGAAGTCAACGATATAATTCCCTATTGTAACGGGCGGAGGCGCAGGTGAATAAAGCAGTTGTAGTAATATCATTTCAGATATAGTTTAATTAGTGATAACTGATTTCAGAGGATATAATATGAAGATAAAAATATCATGCCGCAAAAAATTGGCTTTGAATTCGCGCAAAGACGCGATTATCATTCCTGTTTACAAAAATATCCCTCCGCTGCGTACCATAACAGGTAAAAAAATAGATGATGAATTACGCGCTGTCCTTGATTCCGACTATTTTAATTTTGACGAAAAAGAGATAAAAAGTTTCTATGCGGAAATCAATAAAAAACTCAAGAAAATCTATATAATCCATACCCCAAAAGAGATTAACGACGCGAAGATTTACAGGGAAATGGGGGCAAAAACAGCCGGAATCCTTGGCGAGGATAAAATCTGTTCTTTTTCTCTAATAGCTTTTGAAGATGTTTACAATAAAAAGAAGGATTTTGTATGTACCACAGCCTTTATGGAAGGGGTGATGTTCAGCCTCTACTCCTTTGATGCGTACAAAACCAAAAAAGACGCAAACGCGCTTGAGGAGGTGGAGATAATAACCAATGTTAACCGCCTTAAAACTTATATAGACAATAATATGTCTGAATGGAACTCAATATTTACTTATGTCGCTATGGCGCGGGACCTTGTGAATACGCCGCCTAATATCCTTACCCCCGCGGGGTTTGCGGATTACGCGGAGGAACATACCCTGCCGAATATAAAAAAAGATATATGGGATGAAAAAGAGATAGCCGCAAACGGGCTTAATCTTGTTAAAAGCGTTGGACAGGGGAGCGCGAACCCGCCGCGTTTCATACATCTGTATTACGAAGGGTTTCCCGGAAAGACCAAAAATATTGCCCTCGTAGGAAAGGGGGTTACGTTTGATTCAGGCGGGACAAACCTCAAACCCACTGAATCCCTTGAAAAGATGAAATCTGATATGGGCGGGGCAGCGGCGGTCTATGCCGTTATTAACCTTGCCGCTTTGCAGTCGTTGCCTGTCAATATTCATGCGTATATCCCGCTTGTTGAAAATATAATAGGGAGCAATGCCCTGCGTCCGGGGGATATTATAAAATCATTTTCCGGTAAAAGTGTGGAAATAATGAACACTGACGCGGAGGGGCGTCTAATCCTCGCAGATGCTATCTCTCTTGCGACAAAAACTGATCCTGAAATTATAATTGACATAGCGACATTAACCGGCGCTTGTGTAATTGCGCTGGGAGAGTTCTGCGCCGGACTTTTTTCAAACCGTAAATTTTTAAGCAAGTATATATCGGACGCGGCATATAAAGTAGGCGAAGATGTTTGGGAACTGCCGCTTTATGAAGGGTACTCGGAAAAGCTGAAAAGTAAAAATGCTGATATAAGAAATATTGCATCGGGACCTAAATATGGCGGATCAATCATAGCTGCCCTGTTTTTGAAAGAGTTTGTGGAGAATTATCCATGGATACACCTTGATATTGCCGGAACCGCGTTTATTGAGTCAAAACACCCTGTTTTCGGCGCTCAGGCAACCGGTTTCGGAGTGCGTCTTATATATCAGTTTATTAAAACACATTATCTGAACTGAGGTCAGTATGTTTAATATTTCTAAATATGCAAAGTTAATTATTTTTATTTTGATTTTACTTGCTGTTTACGTAGCGTCAACCACGTCCAGACTAATGCAGATAACAAAAGGCTGGAATACCTATCCGGAGCAATATTATGTGGATAATATTCCAATGGTAACGACACTTGACGCCTATAAGTGGATCAGAATAGGGGAAGAGTTCCGGAAAGGGGAATATATTGCCTCTGAAAAAGACAGTCTTATGTACTTTCCAGACGGCTGGCAGCGGGATACGCCCGTACCGTTGCTACCTGTTATGCTGGCTAAATTGTCATACTTTTTTGACGGCAATCTTTACGAGGCGGGATTGCGCCTGATCCCTTTTTTGGCGGGACTTTTTATATTTCCGTTCTGTATTTACTTTTACAGGCTTGGCTACCCTGCCGCGGGGATATTGGGCGCGTTCTGCGGAACATTTGCCAGTACATACTATGGGCGTACCCTTGCGGGACGCACTAAAACCGACTGCCTGACACTGTTTTTCCTGTTTTTAACGGCTCTTTTCATAATGATTGCTTCAGAGAAGAAGAAAAATAAAGAAGTGTGGGCATTTTCTGCAGCCGCAGGGCTGACGCAGCTTTTTTTCACATGGTGGTATTTTCATCCCGCTTTCATATTGGTCTTTGGTGGTGTTCTCGTACTTACGCTGATTATTTGCGGTCATAAAACAAAAAATATCGCTGTAGCCGCCGGCGTTTACATTATTTTTTCAAACCCGCTCTTTATTAAAGACTCGCTCTTAAATCTGTACTCGATTTTAAACAGCTATCTGTTTTCACCGGTTTCATTCTCCGACGGTTTTCCTAACGTTTATCAAACGGTAAGCGAAGCAAAAGTCCCTATAGGACAGATTTTGGAAGGTGTTTTTATACATCCTGTCTTTGTGTTTTTCGCATTAGGCGCGTTTATTGTCATGGCGGTACGCAGCCCAAAAAGAGTGTTTCCCCTTTTACCTATACTTGTAATAGGTCTTTTGATATTCAAATCATCCGGACGTTTTGTTATATTCCTTGTCCCGTTTTTAGGCGCGGGGATAGGTTATCTGCTTAATTACGCCGTCACCAAAATCCCATCAACCTTAATAAGCCGGGAATGGGTTAAAGCGCTGGTCGCTTACGGCGCTGTCGGTTTGTTTATACTTGTGATTGCAATAATGCCTACACCTCAAGGATTCATAATGTCATTCAACCAGCAGGGGAAAAAGTTGCCGTTTTATGCAACCCCGCCGCCTTCCATACCAACGAATATGTATAGGACATTTAATCTTTTAAGGGAAACTCTGCCGCAAGGATCCGCAGTTTACACATGGTGGGACTACGGGCTTGCGATTGAGGCTCAGGCAGGGCTTGCCACATTCCATGACGGGATGTGTCAGAACACGTCCAAAACATGGCTTATAGCCCGCAGTATGCTTGCCCCCCCCGAAGAGACTGTCAGATATATATCGTATATTACCAATAACGGTACCGGCGCTATTGAAGAGAAACGGCGAAAAAGGCGGATAACGGCGGCGGAAGTATTAAAAGATGTGGAAAATTACGATGAGCCGCTAAAAAATGACAAGATATACATATCTTTTACAGATGATATGATATGGAAGTACGGAGCTATTAAAGAGATAGGGGATTGGGATATAATTAATTCCAGTCAGGGCGCAAGGGGAGGTATGCTGGATATTCGCCAGTGTACCGCCGACAACGGCAGGGTAATTTCATGCGGAGGTTTGAATATAGACGCTATGCTCGGCGTAATGAACTCCTCCGTCCCTCTCAAAAAGATTGATTATGTGGAAGGCGGTTATCTGGTAAAAGAACAGGAAACTGATTTTGCCTCATCTCTGTATGCGGTGTTGCTGCAAAGCGCAGGCAAAAGCTACGCGCTGTTGATAATGAATGAAAAGGAGTACCGAAGCGCGTTTGTACAGCTTTATCTGCTTGGCGTATATGATCCCGCTTTTTATGAAGAGGTAATAAACATATATCCCCTTGTGCGTGTTTTTCATGTAAAAAGCAGACATACGGCGCAATGAAAAGGCGTCTGCTGCTTTTTACCCAAGGGTTTGCAGGGGAACTGCTTTGTAATGCGTTAAAAGAACGGGGAATAACCCCTGTTATATATACTTACGCTTTAAACGCCACGCGGAGAATTTCCGATCAGGCATATTTGCGGGAAGGTTACCCATATAAATACATTCACGAGCGTTCTTTTGACAGTTCTAAAGTTAATGTGCGAAGCGGCGATCTGATAATCTGCGCGGAATGGACGAAAGATTTTTTTCACAACACAGATCCCGGCGCGCCTGTTTACCACCTCCATTTTTCGCTTTTACCCCGTTACAGGGGGTATGGAGCTGTTAGCGAGCAGTTTCTGCGCGGCGTTTCTTTGGCGGGCGTAACGCTGTACAGGGAAAACGGGCATATTGACGCCGGACCTGTGGCGTATCAGTGTGAAATTCGTATAGAACACGATCATACAACGGAAGAATATATCCGTGCGTGTGTAAAAGAAGCTCAGGTATGGATTTCAGAGCTTGCTGACGGCGCAGAACCTGAACTGAAAGCGCAGGATGAGACAGATGGATTTTATGTTCAGCGGCGCAGACGGCACACAGGGATGCTTGATCTGAATGCCTGTGCGTTATATGTTTATAATACAGTCCGTGCTTATTCAAAGCCGTATTTCGGCAGTTATTTCTATCATAACGGCAAAAAAATAACAGTGTGGAATGCTAAATGCGATAAATGGGCTGGGATGCAAGGTCGTCCGGGAGAGATATTGGGACAGACGCATCACGGCGTCGAGATAGCGTGCGGAGAAGGAAGCGTTGTTCTGACGGAAGCTGAGATCAACGGAACGGTTTACAAATTTGATGAAATTACAAATTGTTTTAATGTATGACGGATCATCTCCGCTGTCATAAAGGTTACGTTATTCATCCCCCTGAACCACGTCATCTGGCGTTTTGCATAATTTCTGGTTTTCCGCTCCGTAAGCTCTGACGCTGAATCCAATGTCATATCTCCCGTAACTACAGCCGCAAGCTCCCTATATCCTATCGCACGGAATGACGGCATGGAGATTGTGTAACCTTTACCAAGAAGCGTCTCAACCTCCGTCAGCCAGCCGCTGTCAAGCATTTTCCCGACACGGTCGTTTATATCGCGGTATAAATCGCCGCGCTCGCGGTATAAAACCATAATATTATAACTAAACGCCGGAGCTTTTCTAAATATATGATGCGCGCGGGTAATCGGTACGCCGGTGGTTTTCCAAACTTCCAGCGCGCGTATAATCCGCGTAAGGTCGTTTGGGTGTATCCTCTCAGCCGCGTCAGCGTCTATCTTTTTCAGCTCTTCATGAAGAGCCGCTTTTCCTTCTGTCTCCGCCCGCCGTTTTAATTCGTTCCTCAACGGTTCATCAGTCGGCGGGGTTTCAAAAATCCCGTCACGGAGCGCCTGAATGTACATCCCTGTTCCGCCTGTCACCAAAGGCAGTTTTCCCCGTGAAATTATATCTTTTATAGCAATTTCCGCATGCGTTACAAAATCTCCGGCAGTATAAGCCCTGTCAGGAGGCGTTATGTCTATGAGATGATGCGGGACTCTCTTTCTGAACTCAGGGTCAGGTTTGGCGGTACCGATATCCAGAAACTTATAGACCTGAAAAGCATCGGCGTTTACCACTTCAAAAGAGACCCCTTCATCCGCCAGCGCGGTTATAATCTCTGATTTACCGGATGCTGTAGCTCCGGTTATTACAGGGATACTGACGTCATCATAAAAGTTATTCCTGAGGATTGCGCACATGGTTATCTGTGAAATTTTTTTGCCAGATCAGCCGCCGGCAAAAGATATATGATAGGACGTCCGTGCGGGCATGTATGTGGGTTTTTCGTCTTAAAGAGGGCGTCCGTCAGATGCCGCATAGTATCAATATCCAGCTTGTCACCGGCTTTTACCGCATTTCTGCACGACATTACAAGCGTTGTGCGATCCCTTAACGCTGATTTACGCAGATTCATCGCATCGTGTACAATTTCCGAGAATTCACCGCCGATATCCCTTTTTAATACATCCACCGGAGCGCGGGTTATCTTAACCTCTCCGCCGCCAAAGAGCTCAAAATTGTAGCCGAAAGAGGCGAGATCATCAGCTATGGACGGAAGAAAATCAAGCTCCTCATTATCAAATTTCACTACCACCGGTTCAAAAAGAGTCAGGGAGGGCAGCGCTTCAGATGCCAGAGCGCGGTATTTTTCATACAGCGCCCGTTCATGCGCTATATGCTGGTCTATAATCATCAGATCCCCGCCCGGCGTACCGCACAATATGTACATATCCGCAAGCTGTCCGATAACATTAAACTCATGCGTTGTATCACCCAAATTCGCGGCATTTTCAAGCTCAGGCATAAAAGCGCCGCTATTTTTTACAGGCGTGGCGGCGGAAGATGAATCAGGCGTTTCTTCGTATATGGATCGGTTTTGATGCGCAAAACTATCCTGAATAGGAAACGCAAGTGCCCCGGGAATAAAGTTTGTTTTAAACAGCGGCGTCGCTGTTTTCTCCCGCGCCTCTGTTTGCATATCAGAAGATATATTTTCCGGTTTTGCGTAAACTGCCGGTGTAAAACCGGCGAGGGCGGCTTGCGCGGCATTCTGCACATACGTAAAAAGATGTGACGGAGATTCAAAACGCACTTCCAGTTTTGCCGGATGTATATTCACATCCAGTTCCGCCGGGTCCATGCGTATATCAACAACAGCGGCGGGATATGTATTGGGCGGCATAACTCTGTGATAAGCCTGCGCCACCGCCTGAATGAGCGATTGGTCTCTTATAACTCTACCGTTAACCCCTATAAATATAGAATCTCTGCGTCTTCGCTGAATTGACGGGTGTGTTGCGCATACGCGGATTTCAAGGGAACCGTTCCTTGCTTCGCCTAGACGCACCTGATCTTCGTTAAATACAGATTTTGCCAGATCGGTAATTGTATCTGAAGGGTATGACCGGAAAACTTCATTACCGTCAGAAATAACTATTATTTCTATTCCGGCGTTCACAGCGGAAAGGTGTTTTATGAAGCGAAGCATCTCTGCATCGTTTCCGCGCGGGCTTTTAAGAAATTTTTTACGCACGGGCAGATTTTCAAAAAGTTTTGATACTGTAACCTGTGTTCCTTTTGATATAGGAGACGGGCGGATTTCCGGATGTCCTCCGTAACGGGCGGAAAGCTCAAGAGGTTTATCTCCTTCGCGTATGCTTTTTATTGAAAAACAACTTACGGAACTTATTGCGGCAAGCGCTTCCCCTCTGAATCCGAAGGTGTTGACACTGTAAACCTCTTCAGCGGATGATATTTTGCTGGTAGCAAAGCGTTCAACCGTAAGGGGAAGGTCATCGGATTTAATACCCCTGCCGTTATCCGTAACGCGTATATATTCCGCTCCGCCGCCCGATATCTCTACGGTAATCTTCGCGGCTCCGGCATCAAGAGCGTTTTCTATAAGCTCTTTTACCACATTTACCGGTTTGTCAACCACTTCACCGGCGGCAATCTTTGACGCTGTGAGAGAATCAAGTTTTTTTATTTCCGACATATTATGCGGGGGTGGTCTTAAATATCAGAAAATATCCCCATTGTCCTGTATTTTTTATATCTGTCTTCTAAAAGTTGCTCGCCCGAAAGAGTTTTCAGAACGCGGAGGTTTTTAACTAATGAAGCGCGTACGCTTTCGGCTACAGCTTTATGATCACGGTGGTCGCCGCCTCACTAAACAATAAATATTTCATCTATTATTCCGAACTTTATAAGGTCTGTAGCGGTTAATTTAAGCGCGTCCGCAGCTTTATCCGCAAAAGACGGGTCATTCCACAATATTGAGGCGCACCCTTCGGGGCTTATTACCGCGTATATGGAGTGTTCCAGCATAATAACCCTGTTTCCCATGGCTATTCCCAACGCGCCGCCGGAACCGCCCTCCCCTATGATGAATGTAATCATCGGGATTTTTAACTGAGCCATTTCAAAAAGCGCTCCGGCAATAGCTTCCGCCTGACCGCGTTCTTCCGCTCCTATACCGGGATAAGCTCCGGGCGTATCAACAAATGTTATTAAGGGGCGGTTAAACGTTTCCGCTATTTTAAAAAGCCGCACAGCTTTGCGATACCCTTCAGGGTTAGCCATACCGAAACAGCGGGCGATATTTTCCTTAGTGTTACGACCTTTCTGATGTCCGATCACCATAACAGGCTCACCGTCCAGTTTGGCGATTCCGCCAACTATGGCTTGATCATCTCCGAAAGCTCTGTCTCCATGCAGCTCAAAAAAATCCGTGAATATATGACTTATATAGTCCATAGTATATGGGCGGTTAGGATGCCGCGCAACCTGAACTTTTTGTGAAGGGGTGAGTTTACCGTATATCTCAGCTTTTGCTGTTTTTAGCCGATTTTGCAGTTTATTTATGGCGTTAAGAGAGCTTTCCCCCGTCAGTATGTCCATCCGCTTCAGCTCTTCTATCTTTGCTTCAAGCTCCAGTATAGGAACTTCAAAATCTAAAGGCGGGATACCGTTCATATTTTAATAATACAATATTTTTAGGCAAAAGTAAAGAATATGGATTGATAATACTGAGCCAAAAGCATCTCGCCATTAAAATCATTGTTAATCATTGTTAAGACGCGGAAATATGTTGACAGTAAATCTTTTACTTGTTATATGTTCGTAAAAAACAAAGCGACTGTTTGACCGTTTTTATGTATAACAGTTTATAAAATCTCAGAGATATGCTAATGAATACAATATTAGTTGTCGGCGCAGCCGGATATATAGGTTCGCACACGCTGCGGGATCTCAAAGAACGTAAATACAATACCGTAGCGCTTGATAATTTGTCTGAAGGTCATCTGGAGGCTTTATGCGGCGGCGTTTTGGAAAATATTGATCTGGCGGATACGGAGGGGTTAAACAACATCTTTAAAAAATATAATATAGACGCCGTTATGCACTTTGCCGCTTATGCCTATGTCGGCGAATCGGTAATAAATCCGCGAAAATATTATCAGAACAATGTTTTATGTACTTTTAACCTTCTGAACGCAATGTTGGAAAATAATGTTCATAACATAGTTTTCTCTTCAACATGCGCAATCTATGGTAACCCCGTTTATACGCCGATAGATGAAAAACACCCGCAATCTCCGGTTAATCCTTATGGAAATACTAAATATATAATAGAAAAGATGCTTGCGGATTATAAAAAAGCGTATGGTTTAAAATATATCGCGTTAAGATATTTTAACGCTGCGGGGGCGCGCGAAAGCGCTGAAATAGGAGAAAGCCACAATACGGAAACACATTTGATACCATTGGTTTTACAGACATTAACCGGTAAAAAACAGTGTATTGATATATTCGGGGATGACTACGATACTCCTGACGGCACGTGCATACGGGATTATATCCATGTCAATGATCTTGCGGACGCGCACAGGCTTGCCGTTGAACATTTAATGAATAACAAAGGCAGTGAGGTAATTAACCTTGGAACAGGAAAAGGTCACTCTGTAAAAGAGATTATTAGCGTATGTGAAAGCGTTGCGGGAAAGAGGGCGCCGTATAAGGTAACTGCCAGAAGAGAGGGGGATCCTGCGTCCCTTGTGGCGTCAAACTGTGTGGCAAGAGATTTATTAGGCTGGGAACCAAAATATACTGATATTAAAGATATAATACGCACCGCATGGAACTGGGAAAGGAATAGAAAATATTAATCACGCTTTAAGTACACGCTTGAAATATTCCACAGTGCGCATGAGCCCTTCTTCCAGTTGAACGGAGGGTTCCCAGCCAAGTACATTTTTAGCCAGCGTAATATCAGGTCGGCGCCGGGACGGATCATCAAGCGGGAGCGGCATATATATTACCGCGGATTTGCCGCCTGTTAATTTTAACACCTTTTCAGCCAGCTCTTTTACTGTAAATTCGTGCGGGTTGCCGATATTTACAGGTCCTGTGAAATTATCAGGGCTGTTCATCATACGAAAAACCGCTTCAATCATATCGTCCGCATAGCAGAAAGAGCGCGTCTGACTGCCGTCTCCGTAAATAGTAATAGCGTCGCCGCGAAGCGCCTGACAAATAAAGTTACTTACCACTCTGCCGTCCTCGGGGTTCATGTACGGACCGTAAGTATTAAAAATCCTGACGACTTTTATTTTAATACTTTCCTGACGGTGGTATTCAAAAAAAAGCGTTTCCGCCAGACGTTTGCCTTCATCGTAACACGCCCTTATCCCGATAGGGTTAACGTTTCCTCTGTAGTTTTCTTTCTGGGGCTGTTCCAGCGGTTCACCGTAAATTTCTGATGTTGAAGTCTGAAGAATCTTTGCTCTGTGTTTTTTTGCAAGTTCAAGCATATTTATGCTTCCATGCACGCACGTTTTAATGGTAAAGAGAGCTGCCTTACCCTGATAATGCACAGGTGAAGCGGGGGTTGCCAGATTATATATCTCATCAATCTTTTCATTAACCGTCAGCGGATTAATTATGTCATGCTCTATAAAATTGAAGTTATGATGGTTTATCACCGATTCCAAATTTTTTAAAGAACCGGTGTAGTTATTATCAACGCATAAAACTTTATAATTACAGTCGATCAGTTTTTTGCATAGATGAGAACCTAAAAAACCTGCGCCTCCGGTTACTAAAACAGTTTTCATAATAAGCCGGACTATATGTAACATTTTAGTCCGAATTAATCAAGAAAGAGATTACCCGCAGCAAAAATATGAAATATCCCTTGCGAAATTTGCACTTCTCAAATAAACTTACTATTGTTAGATTAACCGACTTCAGAGCATTTATGCGGTAGTTTTTATTAATTATGAGGCAGTTATGGATGAATC
>JAIRQX010000001.1 GCA_031256375.1 Deferribacteraceae bacterium | reverse complement strand
TCAAATTCTTCACGCAGAGCTCGCGGAGGTACAGAGACGCAGATGAAGGCTCTTGACATCAAGTTGCGTGTTTCCTCCGCATCTCAGCGTGCGCGAACCGAAGGTTCGATGCTGAGGTTTTTTTGCAACATTTAGTTGTTACAATGTAGCTACCGTTCCAAAATTTGGCGTTTTTGAACGATCTCAACTTTTTGATTTTGCTATTAATATCACCCCAATCACAATTCCTATTATCCCAATAGCTTTCTGCATAGTCATTTTTTCTTTTAGAATAAAATATGATAATATCATTGTCCAGATATATGTTATTGAAGTAAACGGCAATATGGTTGAATAGTCGAAACAGGTCGTGCAATTTTCCGTTTACAGATAGTTTCCATAATAACTGCCCTAAACAAACGCAACATGAGGAGGCTATCATTAAAACTATTCTGTTTTTATTTTTATCCATCATATTATCAATCGGTATTATCAACGACTGATTCTGACAACAGATATTTTTTAATGCGTATCAAAAAAGGAACATGCAATTTTTGAGAAAGCCACTGTATGATTATACCGCTGTTACTGACCGCGCTCAGAAGGAGCAGCGGGAAAAATGGGTCTCTAAAACGAGAAGTAGCAAAAATCGCCCCAGGTATTGCCAGATAAGCGCATAGTAAAAATATGCTGATTTGAATAACATCGCATTTTTTGAGTTTGATACCCAATCCAATAAGGTATACAACATATACGATGAGAGTATAAAGCAGATATAGTAATTGTATTCCCTTTAAAAGCACCGTTTTTGTAGATATTGTTGTTGTCTTAAAAAGCAATGCCGTTTGAAACGATGTAAACATCATTTTAGAGAACCCTGTTATATTTACCATAATATATTCGGAAAAATGACTCCTGATAAATTGAGAACCATACTTACCTCTTAGTAAGCTTATTTGTGCCGCATTTAGAGTTCCGTCCCCAGCTTCAGGATATTCCAGTATGAACATTTCATCATGATAATCGGTAAAGCCTTCTTTGAATCCTTGCACATCATGATTCTTCATATAATCGCTTCCGGCGGTTATAATAGGCGCATAATGTCTTTGCATATTGTTCTTTTGGATAGTTGAAAAAATAAAAACTCCCGAATATACATAATTTCTGAAAGACCATCCGCCAAATACAAGCACAAAGCATAATGAGAATAAGGCGAAACATTTAAATTGCGACTTTCCGACAATGAAAGTAATGAGTAACGCAAGACATACCAGCATATTAAAATATATAAGTATAGGCCGTATAAACATAGCATAATGTAATGATATGGAAAAAGCAAAAAAAGACCACAATTTTTTAACATTTTTTGTATACTCAATTAGAAAATACAATGACAAAATAAGAAAAAAACCAAATAATGGTTCTGTCATAACAGCAAAAGAATAACCATATGATTGTAGATTGCATAGTAATAGGAGCGTTCCCACAAGTGACAATTTTTTCTGAGTATGCAACATGATCAACACCCGATAAAAAAGATATACCTTGAGGGTCATTAATATTATTTGCACAATAACAACGACAGTATTATTAGCTCCCTACTTATTAATGATGGCGAGAAACAATGGATATCCAGGGGTTCGGGAATATTCCGCATTTATCCCATCCCAGCTAAAAAAAGTATCTGATACTAAATATTTTGCAGATGCGATATAACTTGGTGAATCTCCACTTATAATTGCGTTGCCTCTGGTCATCAAACCAAAAAGTATCAGTGAAATAATACTATACACTATACAGGTTAAGAATATTTCTTTATTCTTCTTTATTTTATCAAACACAATACAACTCCTTTTTATACAAATTGATATTCCTCAACAGGGGATTCTTGTCAAGAATGATGTAATCCATTCCGGCACTTTCCATCTTTTTCATAACGGTCGCCGATAAACAGACCGTTTGTAACGGTCTCGCCAGTTATGCGTAGAATATTGTTTAACCCCTTGACATCAGGCTTGAGGCATTGAATTGAGGTATCGGCGGCGCAAAAGCAATAATCTGCCGTTAAATCGGGCAATACACCGACCTTTTTCTGTACGGGATAATCCGAATATATTACTATTTTTGCGCCGTTTTCGCGTAAGCGCCGGATAAGGCGCAAGAGCTTTCTGTCCCGAAACAGCGCAATGTACCGTAAAGGTTTTTCCAGCATCCAACGTTCAATAGCAGGTGGGCCTTTTTCTAAAACACCGCTTTCATACGATTTTCTGAATTTGCGAAGCATGAACAGTTCCGCGATTCTGTGTATATGAACGGCGTAATAAAACACAAGTTCAGCACACATACAAAGCCGCAACGGAAGCTGATAATACAAGGTGCCGTCCATATCAAGTATAACAAGCCGGTATTCGCTTAATTTTTTTTGTAATTGCCGTTTCATTTCTTAAATGCCGAGAAAAGACGTTTCCAGAAACCATTGCAATAACGGCAGATTGAAAAACATCAACGCTACAAGCAAAATGACGAAAAAGAGAACATACAATAATAACCCTTTTTCCCTGTAAAGTTTTTCCGGTTTTGCGCGGATGAGTCCGGTTCATAGCAGATATTCAAATACAGGCAAAATAATCCGCATAAAACAGGAATTGCCAACAGCAACTCTATCCGGTCTTTGATCATAAAGATACCACAAAAAAATACTGAAAGCATGGCATAAAAAAACGCGGACAACAGCAGTGATTTTTCACTGTAATGCTTAAATGATTTCCGGTACAAGGCGGCCCTGTTTATATCTCCTATCATGCGATATTCGGCAAACCGTTTTACCGCCATCAGAAACGCGCCGCCCATCCAGTATCCCAGGACAATACTAACCGGAGGCAGAAACTGTCCGGTTATGATAAACCACCCGATGAGCAGGCGGAGCGCGTTATTGACGGACTCGGACAGCACGTCAACATAGGGTATTTCTTTTAAACGGACAGGCGGGACATTATATACAATACCCATGAAAAACAATACTGATATTGCAAGAAACACAGGCCGGGAAACGAACCATGCACTCAGGAGACCCATAGCGGCGAACACAAGATATTCCACGATAATATAGCGCGGTCGTAGACAGGCGGAAATTACCGGACGGTTTTTCTTGGTCGGGTGATATTGGTCAAAGTTCGCGTCAAGCCATTCATTAATAATGTAATTTGCCGATGAGATACAGCAGGTTGCTATAAATCCCAAGAGGGTACGGAATAAAAGTCTTTCCTCAACGTTTTTAATTA
>JAIRQX010000080.1 GCA_031256375.1 Deferribacteraceae bacterium | reverse complement strand
GAAGTTTACACAATTTCGCTATTTTTTCAGGACGTAGTTATTCCAATAATTTTTTATAGTTGAATATTTGGAAAATGTATTCCCTTGTTCTATTGAATTGGAAACATCAAAGCCGTTACAGGTTAAACATAAGTAGTCAGGCGCCACTACCGCTATTCTCTTTTCCTTCCGGTGAGATACAGGCTGCCTGTCTTTAATTTCATCAGTTAGTTTTACATCAGGCTGAATGTCAAATGATTTAATGTAATTCTGCACTTCTACAATATCCGCTTTATCCTTCCAGAATTCAATAAATTTGTCTTTCTCATGAATATTTATAGAAGTAGCCAAAAAACTCACTCTCAGTACAGGCAATTCTCCACTGCGAACTGATAAAAAATTTTCTATATTCTCTATGATATTATTTAATTCTGCACCTCTCATTTTCTCAAATGTTTCTTGTGTAGCAGCGTCAATGGATACGCAGAGGAATGTAAGCCCGGCGTCAATTAACGATTTTGATAAATCTTTATTAAGAAGCACGCCATTTGTGTGAAGAAAAATGTCCATAAAAGATGTATTTTTTAATTTATAAAGAGTGTCAACTGTCAATTCCGACTTAATTAAAGGTTCACAACACCCGCCGATATTAATAGCGGGCATACGGTATTCATTACATTCTTCTATTATTTGTTGTATCAATTCTTTTTCCATTGATTTGAAGTTTCTCTTAAGTCCGATCGAATGGCATGTCGGACATTTCAAGTTGCAGGCATTGACTAAATCTAAATCAAGATGAAGCGGAAAATCAAGGTCACTTTCAATATCTTGGGATTTAAATACCTCTCTGTACTGTATATATCGCTGACCATACCGCCCCAGCATTATTTCCTCATACTTATTCACTGTCGCCTCCATGATTTTAAAGACAGTATATCCTCAACTGCATTATATTAAAAATACCTGAATTTGTCAAAACTTGGCTTGCTGAAAAAATAGGTGAAAAATTGGGGGTGCGCGAAGACGATTTGATGTTGACCGTATAATCTTTTCTGAAGTATAGTAACCTGCAAAAATTATATATTTTGGAGGATTTGTTAATGAAAAAGTATTTTTTAGTATTGATTATGATTTTGATTTTGTTTTGCGCCTGCAACCGCAAAACATCAAACGAATTTGTAGTAGGGGTACAGGCGCCTATCACAGGTGAGTATGCCAGTGAAGGTCAGGGAATGAGCAATGCCGTTAAACTTATTGTACAACAGCAGAACGATGAGGGCGGACTGAACGGTGTGATGATAAAAGTAATCACATGCGATGATGAAGGTTCTCCTCAAAAAGCGTCTATATGCGCTAAAAAACTTGTAAACGACGGCGCTAAAGTGGTTATCGGCTCTTATACATCCACCGCAACCGCAGCCTCTCAGGAAATTTACGCAAACGCCAGTGTTATTCAGACAAGCGACGCTACAGCGGCAGTTCTGACGCAGGGCAACTATAAAACATATTTCCGCGCATCTTTTAACGATGATATAGAGGGAGAATTCACTGCCAACTATTTCGTCAATGTTAAAAAGTACGGGAACATCGCGATTATCAGTGATTATTCCTCATTTTCCTCCGGTCTTGCCGGAGCTGTAGTCAAAAATATTGGACTTCTCGGCGGTAATATTGTTTGCAACGAAAAAATAGATGCAAACGCTCAGGATTTCAAAGCGGTGCTTACAAAAATAAAGGCGCTAAACCCTGATGTAATATACTTTTCAGGTTACTATACACAAAGCGGTCTTTTGCGCGCACAGCAGGTACAGCTTGATATTCAGGCGGACTATGTGGGAGGAAACGCCACAGATAACCCTCAGTTTATAGAGATAGCCGGCGAGCAGAATGCAATAGACAGCTACCTTGTAGGTCTGCCTGTGCCGGAGCAGCTTGACTATCCTGAAGCGCTTAAATTTAACTCTGATTATCTCAGAGAGTACAAAGCTCCCGTGCCTTCAATATGGACAGTTATAAATGCGGACGGTTTGCGTGTGGTGTTTGAGGCAATGAAACAGGTAAATACCAACGACACAATCGCCGCTATAGAACATATTAAAGGCGGCATGAAAGATTTTCGCGGACTTACAGGACCTATAACCATACAGCGTAACGGGGAAAGGGCAGGCAGTATATACAGAGTAAATGTTATAAATTCTGATTTAGATTATGAAACAGTTTATTATGACCCCGTCTCCGGGAAATAGATGGATATATTTTCCCAGCAACTGATTAACGGACTAACATACGGCAGTCTTCTGGGTTTTATAGCTTTAGGCTATACAATGGTTTACGGGATATTAAATCTTATAAACTTTGCCCACGGCGATATGGTCACTCTGGCGGCATTTCTGGCTATAACCATAGCGCCTTTAGCTGTAGCGGCGGGAACGCTTGCGATGATAATAACGCTTGCCGCCGTTGTAGTCTCGGTCTGTATAATTGCAATATTGCTGGAAAAGATCGCGTATAAACCACTCCGCGCTGCGCCCAGACTCAGCCTTATTGTTTCGGCTTTAGGCGCGGGGATGGTAATAAAAAACGCCATAATGCTTATCTGGGGGGCAAACCCGCGCATATTCCCCAGAAATCTCTTCCCCGCCGGATTAGCAAAGTTTTCAGACATATCTGTAAGCTATCTTAGCGTTATAATTCTATTGCTTAACATACTTGTTATGCTTACGCTTTATATCTTCATCAACAAAACCCGCGTAGGCATAGCGATAAAAGCCCTTTCCACTGATTACAGCGTTGCGGAACTGATGGGGGTGAACGTTAATAATACTGTAATGATTGTATTTCTTATCGGCGGCGGCGTAGGCGCGCTGGGCGGTATGCTGATCGGCGCAAGCTACACAACTGTGACATTCAGTATGGGTTTTGATTACGGCATTAAAGCGTTTATCGCCGCCATTCTGGGAGGTATAGGCAGTATCCCCGGCGCGATGTTCGGCGGGTTGCTGCTGGGACTTACTTATACTTTCTGCAGCGGTTATGTTTCCAGCGCGTGGGCAAATACTGTTACTTATCTGCTGTTAATCATACTGTTGATCTTCCGTCCTAACGGCTTGTTCGGGCGGAGTTTAGTACAGAAAGTATGAAAAGAAAGCTGTTAATTGCCGTTCTTTTAGTTTTTTGCACAATTTATCCCATCTTTGCAAATAGCGCGTGGCTTACGATAGGCGCTACATTTTTTATCTTCTCTCTTGTGGCGCTGTCTCAGGATATTGTTCTTGGCAGGGCGGGCGTTTACGATATGGGGCACGCTATATATTTCGGCATGGGCGGATATATATTTGCAATCCTTGTTACGAAACTGGGAATGAACTTTTTTGCGGCGGCATTTGCCGCCGTTTTTTTACCGGCGCTGCTGGCGCTTGCGGTTGTGACGCCGGTTATACATCTCAGAGGGGACTACTTTCTTGTGGTCAGTATCGGTCTGAATTTTATTTTCACTCAGATTCTGAACAACAACCCGTTCAGGCTGACCGGAGGACCAAACGGCATATTCGGTATCTTTCCGGCGCCGTTTATGGGGATTAATTTTTCATCATCCGTGTTTATTTACTATTTTGCTTTTATTGTAATAACGCTGACGATAGCGATAATGAATAATTTTGACAATTCCAGATATGGCAGGGCTTTTTATTTCATATATCAGGACGATCTTGCCGCCGCAAGTATGGGTATCAACGCCAGCTATCTGAAACAGATCGGTTTTATGATGAGCGCTGTTCTGGCGGGATTTGCCGGAGTGCTTTACGCGCTGGAGTATTCGGCTGTGTCACCGGAAACTTTCAGTGTAGATCAGTCAATTACCTTCTTTGCCATTGTGATTGTCGGCGGTCAGGGATCGCTTCCCGGCGTACTTTTGGGTACATTTGCAATGTTTGTTCTGCCGGAGCTTTTCAGAGGTTTTGCGGATGTGCGGTATCTTATTTTCGGCATCGCTATGGTGGCGATGATGGTTATGCGACCGCGCGGGCTTATGCCGACAAAATACGGATTTTACCCTAAAAAACTTTTCGGGGGGGATACATGAACAATCCCCCTGTAAACAATATAATTTTATCGGTGCGAAATCTTACAAAATCTTTTTACGCTTTAAAGGCTGTGGACAATGTCTCTTTTGATCTATCTGAAGGGGAAATTCTGGGGATAATAGGTCCTAACGGCTCCGGCAAAACAACCCTATTTAACTGCATAAGCGGCGTTATTAAAGCGGAAACGGGACAGATTATATTTGAAGGGAATGATATTTCCGGCAAATCTATGGATATTATCGCTAAAATGGGTATCAGGCGCACATTTCAGACAATACGCCTATTCAGAGATATGAGTGTGGCGGAAAATATTTATTCCGGTTTTTATACCAAGTCAAATCAGAATCTCTTTCACGCTTTGACACATTCAGGGTTATACGGAACAGATGAAAAACTGGCGTGGGAAAGTGTAAAGAAACTTGCGCAATTTTTTCTTATAGACGGCTATCTCACATATAAGGCGGATGATCTTGCATACGGACTACAGCGTAAGGTGGAAATTGCAAGAGCAATGCTGTCAGAACCAAAACTGTTGATTCTTGACGAACCGGCGGCGGGCATGAACGATTCGGAAAAAACGGAATTGTCGGAGATGATACGCGTCATAGCGAAAAATACCACAGTTCTTATGATAGAACACGATCTGGATATGGTTATGGATCTTTGCAAACGCATTATTGTACTTAATCACGGAATGATACTTGCGGAAGGGCTGCCGGAAGAGATACAGAACAATAAAGAGGTTATCACCGCGTATATGGGACCGGACGATTACCGTATATATGGACCCGGAGCGTAAAAAAATGATGTTCCGTATAAACAGTCT
Source organism: Deferribacteraceae bacterium (assembly GCA_031256375.1). Taxonomy (GTDB): domain Bacteria; phylum Chrysiogenota; class Deferribacteres; order Deferribacterales; family JAISNW01; genus JAIRQX01. Next base: position 2,306 of record JAIRQX010000080.1, on the reverse strand, counting down.
TCACGTTTCTTACGGCGGTATTATGGCGCTGGACGGAGTGGATTGCGCCGTTAATGAGGGTGAAATTGTCTGTCTTATCGGCGGCAACGGCGCAGGGAAGAGTACGCTGCTGCGCGCTGTAAGCGGTCTTGTAAAACCCGCCGGTGGAACAATTTACTTTAATAACCTTAATATTACCAATCTGCCGCCGTATAAAATTGTGCCGACGGGGATATCGCACTCTCCTGAGGGGCGAAAGGTATTTGCCGCGCTGACTGTGGAAGAAAACCTTATTATGGGGGCTTATGCTCTTTCGCATATAGATTATGACGTACTCAGATTTATTTATGATCTCTTCCCCAGATTAAAAGAACGGCGCAAACAAACGGCGGGAACGCTTTCAGGAGGCGAACAGCAAATGCTTGCCATCGGAAGATCGCTTATGTCAAAACCGAAACTGCTGCTGCTGGACGAACCAAGCCTCGGACTAGCCCCGTTGGTATCCAAAGAGGTGTTTTCCCACATTAAAAGGATAAATGAAACGCAGAAAATATCAATTCTTTTGGTGGAACAAAACGCCGCCGCCGCACTGAAACTTTCTCACAGGGGGTATGTGCTGGAGGTAGGCAAAGTTGTGCTTTCAGGCTCTTCAGAAGAACTTTTTGATTCACCGCTCCTGAAAGAAAGCTATCTAGGGAAAAAAAGGTAAACGGAATAATATAGCGACTCCACTCGTCTTTGCGGGCAGCGTTGTGACGAAGCAATCCAGTAAAGAACCGGATTGCCGCGCTTCATAAAAAACATTCCGCTCGCAATGACAGTCAATGTAAAGTGGAATTGCTATAAACAGTTGATTTTTTAAAACCCCGATTTAATCAGTACCGGCGAAAGTTTATTAATGTTTTCACTATCTGCCAACTGACCGTTCATATTAAGCCCCCACGCCCATAGATTTTCGTCAGAATCAATGGCTAAGGAATGACCACCGCCCGCTGAAATATGTGAGAAGTCCGCGTCAGGTTTAATCTGAATTGGTGTGGAGGATCTGTTATTAGAGCCGTCTCCCAACTGACCGAAGCCATTATACCCCCACGCCCAGAGTTTTCCCTTAGAATCAATGGCTAAAGAGTGACTACCGCCCGCTGAAATCTGTGAGAAGTCCGCGTCAGGTTTAATCTGAATTGGTGTGGAGGATCTGTCATTAGAGCCGTTCCCCAACTGACCGGCGTCATTAATCCCCCATGCCCAGAGTTTTCCGTCAGAATCAATGGCTAAGGAATGACCATTGACCGCTGAAATCTGCGAGAAGTCCGCGTCAGGTTTTATCTTTATTGGGATATTGGAGTCTGTGTAAGAGCTGTTCCCCAACTGACCGTAGCCATTATACCCCCACGCCCAGAGTTTTCCGTCAGAATCAATGGCTAAAGAGTGAGCATCGCCCGCTGAAATCTGCGAGAAGTCCAAGTCAGATTTAATCTGAATTGGGATATTGGATTCTGTGTTTGAGCCGTCTCCCAACTGACCGTCGCTATTACTCCCCCACGCCCATAGTTTTCCGTCAGAATCAATGGCTAAAGAGTGACCACCGCCCGCTGAAATCTGTGAGAAGTCCGCGTCAGGTTTAATCTGAATTGGCGTTGATGAACTGTTATTAGAGCCGTCTCCCAACTGACCGGCGTAATTACCCCCCCATGCCCAGAGTTTTCCCTTAGAATCAATGGCTAAAGAGTGACTACTGCCCGCTGAAATCTGTGAGAAGTCCGCGTCAGGTTTAATCTGGATTGGCGTTGATGAACTGTTATTTGAGCCGTTTCCCAACTGACCGTTCCAATTACTCCCCCACGCCCAGAGTTTTCCCTTAGAATCAATGGCTAAAGTATGGCTGTTTCCCGCTGAAATCTGTACGTAATCAGAGTTTGGTTTAATCTGTTTTGGGGTAAAGATGTATGAGGTAGTGCCGTCGCCAATCTGACCGTGGCTGTTATTTCCCCACGCCCAGAGTTTTCCGTCAGAATCAATGGCTAAAGTATGATAGACTCCCGCTGAAATATGCGAGAAGTCCGCGTCAGGTTTAATCTGAATTGGGATATTGGAGTCTGTGTTAAAGCCGTTTCCCAACCGACCGTCGCTATTACTCCCCCACGCCCAGAGTTTTCCGTCAGAATCAATGGCTAAAGAGTGACCATCGCCCGCTGAAATCTGCGAGAAGTCCGCGTCAGGTTTAATCTGGATTGGGATATTGGATTCTGTGTTAGTGCCGTCTCCCAACTGACCGGCGTAATTATACCCCCACGCCCAGAGTTTTCCGTCAGAATCAATGGCTAAAG
>JAIRQX010000073.1 GCA_031256375.1 Deferribacteraceae bacterium | reverse complement strand
ATTCGGGGCCAGCTCCGAAAGTTTATTATATGCGGCTTCTATCTCTTCCTCGTTTACCGAGTTGCCTGAATAGCCCAACATAACAAGCGCCATCTGAAAAACTTCCCGTACATCGTTGTTCAGAAGAACATATCCGGCAAATTCGGACCTCCACAGATCTCCCCATGAAGTGATAGAACCCGGTTCCGCATATTTATCGTTATAGGCTATAAGAGACAAACCCAGCATATAAGGAAGGCTGTATTTATTCCCTTTGTCGTAGGGCTGATTAAGCAGATGAGGAGAAATATTTTTTAAATTCGTCAGTCTGGAGTGATCAATCTCCTGCAAAAGCCCCTCTTTTGCCATTTTGCTGACGTAATATGTGGAAGGCGCTATCAGATCGTAACCCTTCCCTTTTTGCAGTTTGATTTTGGAGTACATTACTTCATTTGAGTCATAAGTAGAATAAATAACCTTTATACCTGTTTCCTTTTCAAAATCTTTTATAACGGAATCAGGCATATACTCTGTCCAATTGTAGATATAGAGTTTATTGTTCTGTCTGTTGCAGCCGGCCGCCGTTAAAACCAAACCGGCAACTAAAAATACGATAACTTTTTTCATCAGCTTTTCACCCTCAATATTAAAATTCAGTACGCGGATATATCAAATTTTTTAAATAATTTCAACAATAAATTACTAACCCACCAGAAATAACTCATATTCATCCTTCCAGCGCCGCATAATCACCGACCGTAAAAGCCGGTTTTGCGGATCATCCAGATACGGATCAGCGTCTAAAATTCTGCGGGCATCTTCTCTTGCATCCCTTACAATAGCGCTGTCCCTTATTATATCAGCAAATCTGAACTCAGGCATACCCGACTGTTTTACGCCAAAAAAATCCCCCTGTCCGCGCAGTTCCAGATCAAGCTCCGAAAGTTTAAAACCGCTCGTAAACTCTTCCATAGCTCTCAGCCGCCTAAAACCTATTTCGGAAGTACCTTCGGAAGCTATCAGCACACAATACGACTGTTTGTTGTTCCGTCCAACCCTGCCCCTCAACTGATGCAACTGCGCAAGCCCGAATCTGTCAGCATCTTCTATAACTATCACAGTGGCATCCTTTACATCCACCCCAACTTCCACAACTGTGGTTGAAACAAGTATGTCCAGCGCTCCTGACTCAAAATCCGAAAGCATCTTCCGCTTCTCATCCGATTTCATTCTGCCGTGTAAAAGACCTGTTTTTTTATCAGAAAAATAGTTCCGTATGTTTTGAACATTTTTTGTAACAGATTTAAGATTGCTCTTTTCACTTTCTTCAATCAGAGGATAAACAAAATAAGCCCTTTCCCCGTCTTTCAGCCGCTCCGCCACATAGTGCAAGGCATCTGCGCTCTTCTCCTCTCTGAAAGTTTTTGTGACAGGCGAAATCCTGCCGGGCGGCATACTGTCAATTTCACTTAAATCAAGATCGCCGTAAAATGTCAGCGCGAGCGTCCGAGGAATTGGCGTAGCTGTCATAAGCAGAATATCCGGAGCAATTTTGCCTTTATTCATCAGTATTTTACGTTGTTTTACACCAAACCGGTGCTGTTCATCTATCACCGCAAACCCCAGATTTTTAAAACCCACATCGTCCTGTATCAGCGCATGAGTGCCTACCACAATATCTATATCACCGTTTAATACATATTCTTTCAGCGTTTTTTTCTCTTTCTGTCTGGTTGAACCGGTTAGAAGACAGATTTTTATATCCGTTTTAGCAAGGAATGTGTTTAAATTACGGAAATGCTGCTCGGCAAGCGCCTCAGTCGGCGTCAAAATAACCGATTGATAGCCGTTTTTTACCGCTACCAACGCTGACAGAAAGGCAACAATGGTTTTGCCGCTGCCCACATCTCCCTGTAGAAGCCGATTCATCTGATACGGGCGGCGCATATCTTTAAATATCTCCGCCAATACAGACCTCTGAGCGTCTGTCAAGCGGAACGGCATTATAGGCGCAATCTCTTCAAGCATAATTTTGGGGATATTAAAAGAGATGCCATCAGACTGCATATACTTATTTTTTCGCAGCATCAGACGCAACTGTAAATAGAATAGTTCTTCGTAAACCATACGCAGGAAAGCTGGATGGTTTCCCGCAATTATCATATCCGCATTGATAAGTGTTTCCGGGTTATGCAAAGTATTCAAGGCATCATGGATTCCCGGGTATTTATAACCGCAGCGGAGTTTCTCCGGCAACGTCTCTTCTAAATATGGCATATATTCAGTTATGGCATGATCGACAGCCCGCTGATAAATTTTCTGGGACACCTTCCCGGGCAGGGAGTAAACCCGGCGAACTGAGCCAATCTCGTGCGGTTCAAGCATTTCCGGATGATATATGGTGAGAGCGCTATTATATCTGGTTACTGTGCCATACAGATCGTATTCTTTCCCGTGTTTCAGGCAGGAAGCGGGGAACTGTTGGTTGAAATGCAGCCATATGCCATAAAATATCCCTCTTTCATCTCTGAATGCCGCCTGAAACATTTGTTTGCCATATTTAGTGCGTACCACAACAGCCTGTTCAAAGACGCCGTGAAGAATGGCTTTTCCCCCGCCGCCGCCTTTTGAGGATAGATGTTCATAGCGCAAAGGAAGCGCAAAAAGAATATCTTTTATTGTGATTATACCAAAATTTTCCAACAGAGCGGCGGTTTTGGAACCCATTCCGTGCAAAGTTTCCACAGATTTGGTAAAACACGCCTCGTTGTCAGGGTTTAGCTCATGGGCGCTGCTTTTAGGAATAAATGACGCATCCAATCGCCTGCTCCAATGATTTCAGGTAATTTTTATCCCTCTGTCAAGCCATAGTTGACATCTGAATATGTTCATCCGGCGTAAATATCTTGAGAATATCAAGCAGTATTATCATCCCTTTCTTTGTACGCGCCACTCCTTCCACGTAATTACGTTCATTTAAGGAAACTCCCGGAGCCGCCTCTATATGATCAACGGGGATGTACATAACCTCTTCAACTCTGTCAACAATAAAACCTAACTGGCGGTTTTCAATCCTCATAACAACAATACGCATATGCTCCCCTGTATCCACAATCGGGATACGGAGCCGGTCACGCAAATCAACCACAGGGATAATCCGCCCCCGGAGATTTATAATCCCTTTCACAAATGAAGGCGCGCGCGGTACAGGCGTAATATCCATCGGCCGGATGATCTCCTCCACAGCCATTATATCCACGCCATAATGCTCACTGCCCATCATAAACCCAACAAATTGTTTGACCTCAGACATATTTCACCTGTTCTTATATGCGTATATAACTAATCATAAATAATATAATTAATATTTCATGTCAATAAAATATCTATAGTTTTTCTAAAATAGCTTTTAATTCCTCGTTATCGTTTGATAATTTCCGGCGCATCTCATCCCTGTATTTATTCAGTTTTTCATACATTTCGGGTTCTTTCAGCGCTATTATCTGACAGGCAAATATAGCGGCGTTCACTGCTCCCGACTTCCCGATCGCCATAACAGCCACCGGTACGCCGCCGGGCATCTGCACCATAGACAGTAAAGCGTCCAGACCGGACAAACTGGTAGCGGAGATAGGCACTGCCACTACAGGAATGTTTGTTTCGGATGCCACAACTCCCGCTAAATGAGCTGCCGCGCCCGCAAACGCTATAATTACTGAATACCCCTTCTCTTTTGCGTTTTTACTCCACTCAGATGTATTTTCCGGGCTGCGGTGGGCGCTGGAGATGACCACATCGCTTTGTACTCCGAATTTTTTCAGCATTTTAACTGATTCTCCGGCTATATCAAAATCTGACTTGCTGCCGATAATTATTCCGACCACACTCATTTGTACTCCCCTTGCGTCATCTTTTAAGGGCTTTATTGCCAATATCTTTACGAAAGTGCGCACCTTCAAAATTTATTTTGCTTACGCCCGCATAAGCGTTATCTATTGCGTTTTTTATATTTTTCCCCGTAGCTGTTACGCTCAGCGCACGTCCGCCCGCGGTTATGAAAAGCCCGTTTTCATTAACAGCGCCTGAGTGAAATACTTTTACACAGGGAAGAGCGTTTGCCGCGTCAATTCCGTTTATAGGATAACCTGTCTCGTAAGCGCCCGGATATCCCGCGCTTGCCATAACCACACACACTGCGGGGGTTTCATCCCACTCTATCGCCGGCATACTTCCCAGACGCCCCTCAGATACGGCACACATATATTTTAGCAGATCGCTTTTCATCCTCGGAATAATAACCTGTGTTTCCGGATCCCCGAACCGGCAATTATATTCCAAAACTTTTACCCCGTTATTTCCGGAAACCATCAGACCCGCGTAAAGGATCCCTTTATAAACTATACCGCGTTTTCTCAGTTCCTTTATAACAGGCTCGGCAACAAGCTCAGATAATTTTTCGTATTGTTCCGCGTTAAATGTCGGCGCGGGCGAATACGCCCCCATACCGCCTGTATTGGGTCCCGTATCGCCATCGTAAACAGCTTTATGATCCTGCGCAGATACGAGGGGCATAATAGTTGCGCCATCCGTCAGAACAAGATACGATACCTCCTCCCCTTCAAGAAACTCCTCCAGCACAACAGACGCTCCCGCGTCACCAAAAAGTTTATTAGTTAATATATCATTAACCGCAATGATTGCCTCATCAACCGTATGTGCAACCGTAACCCCTTTGCCCGCCGCCAGCCCGTCCGCTTTAACCACTACAGGCGCGCCTTTTGATTTAATCCACGACACAGCCTCATTTATATCGGTAAAATTTTGATATGCGGCAGTCGGGATACCGGCGGCAGTCATAATCTCCTTTGCAAACGATTTGCTTGCCTCTATCCGCGCCGCCGCTTTATCAGGACCGAATACCGCAATCCCGGCATTATTGAATGAATCAACAATTCCTGCGGCAAGCGGCGCTTCCGGTCCTACAACAACAAAATCAATCTTCTCTTTCAGAGCAAAAGCCAGCAATCCATCTATATCATCCGCCTTTATCGGGATATTGACGGCTTTCTTCTCATTTGCCGTTCCGCCGTTGCCCGGCGCAACATATATTAAATCCGCCTCCGTTGACTGCGCCAGTTTCCAAGTAAGCGCATCTTCCCGTCCGCCGCCGCCTATTACAAGCAATTTCATTATTTTACTCCCTAAAGCATTATTACGCAGGGAAACCCCGCTTTGCGTTTTAGAGCATTTAAAATAGAAATGCCCTAAAAGTAAAAAGAATCCTCCGAAGAAGCGACAACGCCATAAAGCATATAATCAAGTCTGCGTATGTACCATCCGCTGCCTTCCGGTGCAAATTTTACACGCCACAGATTGTTGTTATACTCCAAGGTATGTTCAACGTCTCCGTTAAGGGCAGGACGGAAGATACGCAGCGACAGTGACGCGTTGTCAGGCTCGGGTGAAACAGAAAGCGTCATTTCGCAAAACCCGCCGCCGCATAACGGTTTGCTCCATACAACAGTTGATTTTGCGGCGGCTATGCGCGACTGATCGTAGTTAAGGCTTTTTACGTATGTATTGTCTGTAAATATTCCGTCAAAATGCCTTGAAGCCACGATAAAAACCGGCGCAACCGTTAATATGCCCGTCAACGCCATTGCGAGGATCATTTTCATATAAAATTCCGTTCAAAATATATCATTTATCAGAAAAAGTAACAAGCGGAATCATTATATCCCCCACGCCCGTTTCTTATTCGTACATGTTTCAGTACAAAGTATCTTTCGATACTAAAAACAGGGTTGCCATTTCATAAACCTTATCTTATTGCGATTACAAACGGAAGTTCGCAACCTTCAACCTGAACGATTGTTCAGACTTAATCTCCATAGTTTTATCCCAAAACGGTGAGAAACAGCCACTATCGCTTTTTGAGGAAGCCCTGTTTTGGTAAGAATACGATTATATAAAATTTTAGCCTGTTCGTTATGGCGGACATACACCTAAGATGCTTCAACCAATAACGACTTCAAACGCTTTTTCCCACCATTGCTGATACAAGATGTCGCCTTACTCATCCCACTCTGGTTGTTTACAGGGGCAAGACCAAGATATGAGCTTATCTGCTCTTTATTCTTAAATCGCTATTGAGCATATAAAATAGAACATAATAAAAATCAGGATGACTGTCTTTTAGCTTCTGTATTCCTGATACACTGAATTTCTCGCTACCTTTAGGAAGATTTTCACCCATTTCAAGATACATTGATTTAATTTCCC
>JAIRQX010000026.1 GCA_031256375.1 Deferribacteraceae bacterium | reverse complement strand
ATTCTTCTTCGTTATGTGTCCGGAACTTAACAATATCAAATCAACATTGTGATAATTGTAATATATCAGTGTCACCGGATCGTTATCAAGGTAACGCTTCTTATATCCATAACTGCCCCTATTATACTCATAACGGCGATTTATGCCTGTGGCTATATCACGCACGGGCAGATAGCTGACAATCGGTTACTGTTAAGTGTCTATTACCTTTCTGACGGATATTGAAATTGCCTCCACGCTCAAGGATATGTTTCATGATACACTTGCTGTCATAACCACGATCAAGAGTCCATACGCCTTTTGTACCATGTACTCCCATAAATCGATCTATTATTCCCAATGTTTCCTTATTATCGCTCACATAGTTCTCATGACGGTGAAATATCCAAGCATTACAGGAAACGGAGATTCATCACCATTACGGCAGACCAGCAGGTTTAATGGATAACCGGGACGTATTTCACCACTACTTCCGTCATGAACATTACTCATAAACTCATAACCTTTTGCTTGGCTGTATGTCAAATATCCTCCGTCAAGGCATATTAGCGTTTCTTCTTGTATTTCAGATTTACAGCATTCCAATGAATAGGTGTTGGCAATATTCAAAAATCTGCTGTTTGTTGATATATTGCGATGAATACGCTTGCTTGTGTGCTTAATATCTGTATCTTCTTTCAGACTGCGTGCTATTTAGGTAAGATTGGAACTCTGTGAGGATAAAATCCCTGTTAACATCTCAAGCAAAAATTTATGTTTGGGCTTTGTCAAATCACCAGATACTTTATTTACAACACTTTTAATTTTTCTCTTCACTTTTTCCGCTTGTTCAGCTATCACGATCTTGCCTCTTTAGTTGATTTTACGGTTTTTTTTATCACAATCATTGTAACATCCTAAAGAGGCTCTTTCAATCAATTTGTTCAATATTTCTCAATATTTTCAATATTTTACGGAATTGCTCTCAAAAATTTTTGGGGGTACGCGAGCGAATCAGTTAATATTGACATAGTTAAAAGTTAGTAATAAAAGAAAGGAGTATAAAGAAATTACAAAATATAGCCAAATTTAGGAGGCAAAAAAATGCGTAATAGTTCGTTAGCTTTTAAAATTAATCTCTGTCTGATAGTTCTGTTTCTTATATCTTTGGTTTCATCCTTCACGGCGTTAATGGCTTTTCAGAATGCTAACAAGCATACCTCCGAGATGGCGGTTATTGCCATGCCTTTAGCGGATCATCTTGTCAAAATTCAAGATTTGGTGCTGAAGATGAGGCTGAACGGCAGAATCTATTCATTAACGTTCCAAGAAGCGGCTTTCAAAACTATGGAAGATAGTGAAAAGGAAGCGACTCAGATAAGCGATGATATGCTTGCAATCATTAATGCTTATAATAGCAGCGATTATGTTGAAGTGAAAAAGGATGTTAATGACTTGAAGGGTCTTCTGAACGAATTTTATGAATCTACATTGCGGACAAAACAGGTACTGACAAATCTTTCGGAAAGAGAAAAGATTTTGTTGAAAAAAACATCGCAATTTACCGGAGATGTTCATGAGTATTCAGCGTTTATTCATAGTCTTTTGGAGAATATGATTAGTGGCGATCCCAAAAACCATAACATCAACAGTATGAAGGTGTGGATGAAGCAGTTAAAAGATATCACTGAAGTTTTGCCTGCCAATGAAAGAGCTATCAGGGGCATGATGCTTATGATCTCTGAGAAGGATGTACGCCATCTTAAGGCGGTTGGAGAGGAGGTTGGCGTTGTGCTTACGGGATTTAAAGCTATGCAGGACAGATCAATCATACCCTCTGTAAAAGCCAAACTGGGAGAACTATATGAGACACTCCTCAGTTGCGCTAAAGACGTGGAAGATGTTACCGGCATAATTGAAGATTTTGAAAAAGGGATGATTGAACGCGATAATATAGGGACTAAACAGGAAGAGGTTCTTGAAAAGCTGTCCGACGCAACTATCGGGAATACTATGAAAGATGCGAAAAATCTATCCAATTTGACCAACTTGATGACAGTTCTAATAATAGTCTGTGTTGTACTACTTATCGCCGCCGCCATTGTAATAGCCCTTTTCATAAGCAGAAGCGTTACAAGTAAACTTAAGGATTTTGTTGTTGTAGTAGGGGAGTTTACTGCAGGGGAAGGGGATTTGAGCCGCCGCATCCCTGTTACCTCTCAGGATGAGTTGGGGATGCTTGCGCAGAATTTTAACAAGTTTGTGGAAAATGTTCACAAGATAATAATCAGTGTAAAAGACTCCGCAGAAGAGGTTGCCTCCGGCAACAACCAACTAGCCGCAACAATGGAAGAGCTTACCACCACATTCAATAATCAATCGGAACAGGTTTCAGATGTAGCCCGGAATATGAACACATTAAGCGATTCATCCAAGATCATGGTGGCAAGCATTGCCGGCAACATAACCAAAATGCAGGAAGCAAACATGAGCGTAAAAGACGGAAGCGGTCAACTCCGTAATGTACTTGGGAACATGGATGACATAAAGAACAAGACAGAGAAGCTGAATGTAACGATAGAGAGTTTGGCGGAATCTTCCGGCAAGATAGGAGATATTCTGGGAGTAATAAACGATATAGCGGATCAGACGAACCTTCTGGCGCTGAACGCGGCGATAGAGGCTGCGCGGGCGGGAGATGCGGGCCGCGGTTTTGCAGTGGTAGCGGATGAGGTTCGTAAACTGGCGGAGAGGACGCAGCGTTCAACAAGCGAGATATCAACGATAATAACAAGTCTTCAGAAAGAGTCCAGTATGGCGTCAGGTGAGATGAAAGAGGCGGGAACAAGCGTAAACAGCGGTCTTGTCAGTATCAAGAAGACAGATGCGAGTTTTGTTGAGGTATTGTCCTCCGTGCATGAGATAGATGGTACAACTCAGGATGTAAACAGCAATATGAACGATCAGTTTACAATGATACAGACAGTCAGCGACAATACAAATGCGATAGCCGCGGGGATAGAGGAGAGCATGCACGCTGTCAGCGAGGTGGCGGCGACAGTGTCCCATCTTCAGCAGAGGGCTGAGTCGCTGAAACAGCTTGTGTCTAAATTTAAAGTATAATTTAAAAAAGTCAAGTGGGCGGCAGACTTGCCCTTGCAAAGGCAGGGGTTGCCGCCCTTACAGTACGCTTTCTATTGATTTACTAAATACTGCGTAATAAGTCCAAACAACTACAAAGAAAAACCACTCCGCCCTTCGGGCACCCCTCAAAATATTTGGGGGTACGCGAGAGTCATTTTTTAAGAATTTTTAAAAAAGATAATCTTATTGACAGTCTTTTGTTTTTCCTTAAAAAACATCTAAAAATTTTATTATAAGATACTTTACTTTAAAAAAATATTGTGCTATTCAGTACCATACTTGTTTTTTAAAAATTTGCGCCGGTAGCGTTACTGGTTTGTGAACAATTGCGCGAAATTTTGTAAGAACAGTAAATTTAATTTTAGGAAGGTGTATTGCTATGAGCAGGGAAAAGTTTGAAAACATTTTGAAAGGCGGCATCACCCGCCGCGGGTTCTTTAAAGGCAGCGCTTTGGCTCTTGGAGGATTGGCAGCGTCAAGTATCCTTCCGAGTATGACTACGTCAGCCGGAGCACAGGCGGTAGACAGGGCTGGTTGCACTCCTCTCCCTTGGGAAGCTAAGCCGACGGCAATTCCGGCATCCGAAATTAAAAAAACTGTTAAATGCGATGCGCTTATCATCGGCGCAGGGCTTGCAGGAATCCTTGGTTCAATTTCAGGCAAAGAACAGGGGCTTAAAAATGTGATAGTTATAGACAAAAACCCGGAGATAGCATTTCGCGGCGCCCATATTACCGCATTTAACTCTAAAGTCCACAAAAAACGCGGAATTAACATTAATTACCGTCAAATTGTCCGTGAATGGGTGCGCTGGGCTCAGGGGCGCGTGAATGAAGATCTTCTTGTGTCATTCGGTCGCAAAAGCGGCGCCGCTATGGACTGGATGATTGATCTTGTAGCGCCCAAAGGGATAGATGTAGATCTGTGGGATGAATATTTTAAAGGACCGGACTACACTGAATATCCTGTAACACACATTTTCTATGACAAAAATAACAAAGACGATCATGATGCCCGCGGCAACGGAGTACTGGTTCCTGCGCTGTTTAAAGTAGCTCAGGAGAAAAAGGTTGATTTCCATTTTAATATGAAGGCTGTGCAGTTTATAAGAAACGGCAACGGACCCGTTACGAGCGTTATAGCGGGAGTTCCGGGCAACTACACAAAATATGACGCCGGTAAAACAGTTATAGCCACAGGCGACTACTCTTCCAATAAAGAACTTCTTGCCCGTTACGCGCCTATCGGCAATATGTGTGATTCTCAGATTTATTTCCCGAATAAGTGCAACACAGGGGACGGACACATTATGGCAATGCAGATAGGCGGAGCAATGCAGAAAGTAAGTCCGCACGCGTGTGTAATACACCTTGAATCAGGCGCTATGAGCTACTCGTTCCTGCATGTTAATGCGCTCGGCAAACGTTTTATGAACGAAGATGTCAACACCCAGTCCAAGAGCTGCGGCAAGCTGTTTGAACCAAAAGGCGGCATAGCGTGGACAATTTACGATAACGATGGACTGGCGCAAGTACAGGAACAGATTGATAAAGGAATGTCAGGCGGTCTTTTCTTCGGTCAGTTGAACCGTTATATAGGCGAAAAATGGGAAATGAATTACGAAAAAGAGTTACGCGAGAAACATATTAAAGAGGGTAAAGTTGTGGTAGCTAACTCTCTGGATGAACTTGCCAAAAAGATGGGCGTTCCTGCGGATGAATTTAAAAAAACCGTTAACCGTTATAATGATCTTGCAAAAACAGGCAATGATGTAGACTACGGTAAGCGCAAAGATTTGATTAAACCTATCGCAAAAGCTCCGTTTTATGCCGGTAAGCTTGCAGCCACCCTGCTCACAACATCAGGCGGATTGCATACCAACTTAAACTACCAAGTATTGGATAACAATGACGCGCCGATTGAAAACCTTTATGTAATAGGAGCTGCAGCCGGAGACTTCTTCGCTGCGGATTATCCTACTATCTGCCCGGGAATCGGACACGGACGCTGCGTAACCGGAGGGAAACTGATAGGCTATATACTTGCCAAAAAATCCACCGATGCGGTGCCTACATTTAATTTTTAACGTATTATACGGGGCGGGATTTACCCGCCCCCGTTCGCTTGGGTATTTATATGAAAAAAATATTGATGATATGCTTTTTGACCGTTGTTATAGCGCCGTTGGCGTCAGGACAGGAAATCAAGGGCAAACACGCCAAGGAGAAAAAGGTTACGTGTGAGGCGTGTCATAGAGAAAAGGAACCGACTGATGCGGCGTCTGAAAATGCGTGT
>JAIRQX010000008.1 GCA_031256375.1 Deferribacteraceae bacterium | reverse complement strand
TCTGTTTTGGATATGAAAAGCGCTGTGGAAGAGGCAGGATACGAAGTAGTATCATATTAATACTGTAAGCGCGACATCAAACAACCGTAACGCGGGGATTGTTCAATGAACTTTATATTTGTTGGGATAGGCGGTTTTTTTGGCGCAATATCACGTTACGGAGTATATCTTTTATCAAGCCGTGTACTTTCGGCAGGTTTTTTAGAGCTTTTACCTGCATGGATTGCCGCGCTTCATAAAAAACATTCCGCTCGCAAAGACGGTTAATGTAAAGTGGAACTGCTATATATATTTATAAAATCTTTTAGTGACAGTTCTTCCGCCCTTACAGAATGTGATAATCCTAGTTCTGACAGTATTTCCGGCAATATCTTAATCTCTTTCAGATTATTGCAGAGAGTTTTGCGTTTCTGCTTGAAAGCGGCGCGCACCATAGCAAAGAACCTGTATTCCTCTTCGGCGGGCAGAAGTTGTATGCGCTTTGGTACAAAGGTAAGCAGGGTTGAGGTAACGTTTGCGTTAGGCCAGAAGTTTGAACCGCTTATATCGCGCAGTTTTGATATACTGTAATGGTAAGCCGCAAAAACGGAAACTGATGAATATTCTTTACCTCCCGGGTGCGCCGATATGCGGGAGGCGACCTCCTTCTGAAACATAAATACCATACGTTCCATACGTTCTGTATATTTTGTGCAGTGTTCCAGTATTCTGACGGCGGCGTTGTATGGGAGATTCCCTGCCACTGTGAATTTATCGCTGTAAAGGGCGTTTAAATCCACATTGAGCATATTTTCATGGATTATGCGAATTTTTGGAAAAAAACCGCTTTTATGTTTTTCCAGAAATGCGGCTGCGTTGTCGTCCAACTCTATAACAGTGAGGTTTTCAGTGCGTTTATATAACTCTTGTGTCAGAACGCCGGAACCTGCCCCAATCTCAACAGCCGCCTCCCCTTCCTTTACCACTGCGGCAGCCGCAATCTCTTTAATAAAGTGTGCGTTTGTAAGAAAATGCTGCCCCAGACTTTTTTTTGTACGGCTGAATTCAGCGCGGAAAAGATTAATCAGCTCTGACATCCGCTCTTGATAAAACCATTTTATAGGCTGTTTTTATTGCATTCTTCAGGCTGCCCGGATCAGCAAGCCCTTTTCCGGCAATATCAAACGCTGTGCCGTGATCTACGGAAACCCGCATTATAGGGATATTCAGTGTGATATTAACAGTTTTTCCGAACCCGTCCATCTTTACAGGGATCAGCCCCTGATCGTGGTACATGGCTACAGCTATATCAAAACGGTCTGTATGGGCAAAAAGCGTGTCAGAAGGGTACGGACCGGCTGCGTTTATCCCTTCCGAGCGCGCCTTAAGTATTGCAGGTTCAATAACGGACAGTTCTTCATCTCCAAGAGAGCCTTTATCTCCGGCGTGCGGATTCAGACCGCAAACAGCTACTTCCGGTTCCGGTTTTCCGAATAAAACGCCTGATTTATGCGCGTTACGGATAGCTTTTAACACCTTGTCAACAGTTAGTACGGCGGAAACATCTTTCAGCGGGAGATGAGTTGTCGCAAGAACAACTTTGACTCTTTCAGAAGCCATCATCATTGAAAAATCCGGACTTCCGGTCAGATGCCCTAGATATTCAGTATGACCGGGAAAAGGATAGCCCGCAAGCGCAACGGAATGTTTATTTATAGGGCAGGTGACAACCGCGTCCAGCTTCCCCGCAAGAGCGGATTCAACCGCTGTTTTCACCGATTTCATTGAAATATCGCCGTAGCGGGGATCATGTTTTCCGTATTCCGTTTTAAATGCGGGAATACCGGCAACTTTAAGGATTTCATAATCAGGCGCGGCAATTTTCAGTATATTTTTGAAAGCGTCATCAAGGATAGATTCCGGCGCAACGGGGATAAAGGGATATGCGGCATAAAATTCTGTGTCTGAGAGGAGTTTTGCGGTAATTTCAGGTCCGATTCCGGCAGGATCGCCAACTGTAACGCCTATGCGTATATTTTCACCCACGCTTAATTTTCGGTTAAATTACAGGCAAAGTCAACTTATTTACAACTTGCGCCCCCCCATTCTTTTTCGTAATTGTATCCGTATGATAGGGCAATTTACAGCGGAACTGCCATAAAATTAAGGCTGATCTTTGGGTCGTTTTTCCGTCAAGGTTTTGACAGCCTCCTGCGCTTGTATATATTTGGGTGACGACTGGTCAATCTGTCTAAACCAATAAATTGCATCGTTATAATAAGTAAGCGGCAACTGCTGTTTAGCCTCCATAACCTCATCATAGCGTTTCATTCCTATATCGTATAGAACATTGTTTTGCAGTTCTTTTATCTGCGCCGTTTTATTAGGCGCGTCTTTCAGATAAACGAGCGCGTCAGAGTGATCTCCTCTTTTATAAGCGGTTAATGCGCTATTATAGCAATATTCTGTGAGTTTGTTATCTAATTCGTTATATTTGGCAATAATTTCTCTGCCAAGCAGGCGGGCATCCTCGTATTGAGGCGCTTTTTTGCTGACATTATCCGCATAATTGACAGCGCTGTACAAATGATCGCCGGCTTCCTTATATTTTTGTCTGTTAAAAGCATTTAAGCCTAATTGATACTCTTCTTGCGCTCTTTTATAGTTGGTGTCGTTTTTTACATCTTTATAAATTGTTGATTTGAGGTTTATCGCCTTTCGGTTCAGCTTATCCGCCGCCATAGCTTCACCCGCTTTCTCATGGGCGCCGTAGATATCGCCAGCGGCGTAAAGTTCTTCCGCCTCTTTAAAAAGCAAAAAACTGCCCCTTGACGTATAAAAATACATTACTGCAATAACAATCGCCACTATGAACATGACAAAAACAGTGATTTTAATATTGGACAACATAATTTCACCCCCCTCTCTTATTACAGCGGTATATCATAGTTACGAGTCATTCCATTACCGCTCCGCCATCAGCGGTTATACACGGAAACCGGCTAATACCTTGTCAATTATTTCTACAGGGTGAAACACATTCTTGCCGCTCAAATGTTTCAACTGCATTTCGCATGTGGGACAGTCTGTAACGCATACTCCGCATTCGCTTTCCATAAGGCTTGCGGCAAGCCCTGCGCCTATTTTAACAGATTCCTTGTAATTTTTCGCTGACATACCCCAACTTCCCGCCATACCGCAGCAACTGTTTTTCAGAGAAACCATATTTATCCCCTGCACTTTTGAAAACATCCGAAGGTTTGCCGCACTGTCCGGTAGCAGTTTTGTGTGACAGGACGCGTGGTAGGCAAGTGAAAGCCCGTCCGATTTCAGATTAATATCCGTCATACTCTCATCTATAAGGGCGGAAATATGAACCGTCATCTTTTTTACCCTGTCTATAAGTTCTCCTCCGATATAAAAGCCCCACTCTTTAGTCAGTGAAAGCGCGCATGATGAACAGCTTACGGCAATAACATCCGCTTCGTCTAATAAACCTCTCCAGTTTTTAAGGTTATCTTCTATTTTTTGCCGCACATTTTCCGCCATCCCTTTTGCCGCATGCGGTATGCCGCAGCAACGCTGATCAGGCAGCAAGACTCTGTATCCCAGACGATTAAGAACACGTATAGCGCTTTCGCCAATTTCAGGGCGTACATACGAAGCGTAGCAGCCGGCAAAATAAAGAGCTTTTTTATCCCCGCCGCCTGTTACTGTACCAAATCTGTCGTATAAAGATCTGCGGGAAATTTTTAATAAATCTCTTTGCGTTTCTATTCCCGTTGTTTTTTCTGCCAGCTTCCTTACGCTTTTCAGGCGCATTAAGGGGGTAATAAACGGAAAAAATTTACGGCTGTGTATGGCAAGCATATCCAGCCATGTAACAATTTTATGTTCCAGCGGTGAACCGAATCTGCGGGCGTACTGACTCCGCGCTTCCAGTACGAGTTTAGGAATATCCACGTGCGAAGGGCATTCATAAGAACAGTTTCCGCAGTTAAAACATCTGTTAATAACTGACTGAAACTGTTTCTGATAAATCTCCCTGTTTTCTATCCTGCCGCTGACAAGCGCGCGCAAAATATTGGCTTTAGCTTTCGGCGCGCTTGCTTCATCCCGGGTTGATTTATATGCCGGACACATCCGTGTGGCTGAGGTAACTGTAGTGCATTTAGAGCATCCGTGGCAGCGCTCTGTTTCATACGCGATCCCGTTTTCCCATATAAGTAGTTTGTCCGGCGGTTCAGCCGCATTATAGTTTGCTCCGTAGCGGAGATCGTTTATGATCTGCTGTGGATCATTGTGAGTTTTTATGTCGGGGTTAAATATGTTTTTTGGATCAAGCAGTTTTTTTACCTGCAAAAAAATATCATAAATGTCATGGTACTGCATAGGGATATAAAAACTGCGTATTCTGCCGTCGCCGTGTTCTCCTGATATTGTGCCGCCCAGCCCGTGTACAAGATTAAAAACAGCGTCTGTTATGGGTTTTATATGTTTAATATCAACCCTATCCTTCATATCAAGCAGCGGTCTTGTGTGCAGAAGTCCTTTTGCAATATGTCCGTAAAGCACAAAATTTACGCCGTGTTCCTCAAATATTTTGTAAAGACCGCGAAAATAAGCCACAAGTTTGTCAGCGGGGATAGCGGAATCCTCTATCATTGGTATAATCCGCTTTTTCCCTTTCAGCAGATAAAGTATAGGCACGGCAGCTTTGCGGACAGTATGAAACCGCTCCGCTTCTTCCGTGGTCAGCGCCAGCGATATTTCCGGCGACAGATTTTGTGCGGCTATCTCTTTCATACACTTTTTCGCGGTATTTTCCGCATTTTGCAGTCTGTCTGATTCAAATTCCATCAGAAGTACGTTGTCATACCCTTCCGGAATTCCGCCTTTCAGAGAGGGTTCATGTTCTGCCGCTATTTTGAGAAGCGATTTATCCATTATCTCAATTCCTGCGGGTTTTTCAGCCAGCGCAAGCTGTGCCGCTTTTGCGGAAGAAACTATATCGTTAAAATAAGCGACTATAAGGGCGCTGAATTTTGGTTTATGCCTCAGTCTGAAGGTCATCTCCGTAACTATACCCAATGTGCCTTCAGAACCGCCGAACAGTTTATGAAGGCGTAGTCTGTTTTTTTCCGCCATATTTCTCAGATCATATCCGCATACATTGCACGGTAGATCGGGGTATGCGGAGGAGATCAGCTTCCTGTTCGCGGCAATTTCCTTAAACAGCTCGTAAAACGCGGGGGAAAGGTGCGCCGGTTCGGCGGACGCGATATCATTTAGCGTATGCACGAAACCGTCAGCAAAGACTATTTCCGCATCTATGAGATAATCTGCGGTATTGCCGTATTTAACTGAATAAGCTCCGCCCGCGTTTGTCCCGTACATACCTCCGAATGTGGCATATTCCCCGCTTGACGGGGCGGGAGGGAAGAAAATCCCTGTATCCGCAAGAAGCTGTTCCAACTCCCCGCATCTGTAACCCGGTTCGCAGGTGAATGTAAGTTTATCCGGATTAAATGATTTGAGTGTGTTCATAAATTTTGTAAAATCTATTACAATGCCGTGTCCTATTGCGCTGCCGCACAGACCGCTCCCTGCGCCCCTCGGATGAACCGGTAAATTGTATTTCCCTGCAAATATTACGGCAGAAACAACATCCTGAGTGTTTTTAGGGTACAGAAGCGCTGCCGGCTCAATCTGATAAAGCCCCGCATCTGTTGACAGCATAACTTTCCGCAGCCTATCTGTATAAAGCTCCCCCTGAACGCAGGATTTTAATTCGTCAAAAGGGATTAATTTATTGGACATTCGTATAATACTCCTTGAAACTCAAATATAACACCTACTCCTGTTTTGGGCAAGGAATAACAAAAATCAGGGAAAACATTTGACTTTTTATGTTTAAGTTGACATTTTAATAGACGTAATATGTCATACATAAAATTATTAATTAAAAAAATAAGATGGAAACGTGCGCTGTACTTACAGTTGCTGTTTACTGTATTTGCGTTTTGGGCGATGGCTGTACTCAGCTACTTTTTTATGAGCGGGATCGTGCGCAGCCACCTGACAAAAAACTCAGAAAATGTACTTAATCTCTTGCAGGAAAAGATCAACACAGACCTGATTTTGCCTCAGACGGCGCTAAAAGGGTTTTCAGAAACGGTGCGCAATATGATTTTAAAAGGTTACGATTCTGACCATATACAGGAATACATTAACAGCTTATCCGAGTATTCACGCATAAACGGAATTCAAAATTCAAACATTGACAGTTTCTATGGATATTTTGAAACACTTAAGGATAGTCCTGTATTTTTGAACGGAAACGGCTGGATTCCGCCGGATAATTATTCCCCGGCTGACCGCCCGTGGTATAAGTTTGCTGTAGAGGCAGGGGGTGATGTCACGGAAACTCCGCACTATATAGATGCTTATACGGGGGAGATGGTATTAACATATGCGCGCTGTATTTATGATGATGAAGGGAAACGGTTGGGGATTGTAGCCAGAGACGTACACTTAGAAGCGATAAATAGCTATGTTGTCAGCGCCGCTCTCGCCAAAGGCGGTTACGGAACGCTCATAAACCGTGAATTGACTGTGATTACTCACTACAACAAAGATTTTGTGGGTAAAAACCTGCAAAGCTCACTAATTCCTATTTCAGTTTTTAAAGATGAAATATTGGCGGGCAATGACATCAATGAAGTTCCTTTGACAACCTATACAGGCGAGTCAGGCATAGCTTTTTTGCGTAAACTCCAGAACGGCTGGTATATTGGACTTATATCACCCCAAAAACCATACTATCAAAGCGTGATTGATATGGGGAGGATACTTGGCATACTGGCTACGCTGTCAGCGCTTGTGACATCTATTATATTAACCCGCATCAACACTGCCAGGGAAAAAGCGGATATTGAAAGTATGCGCAAAAGTACATTTCTGTCAAACATGAGTCACGAGATACGCACGCCAATGAATGCCATCATAGGTATGACCGCCATAGGCAAATCGGCTGCCACTTCTGAACGCAAAGATTATTGCCTTGCTAAAATCGAGGAAGCGGGTCGCCACCTTCTTGGCGTTATAAACGATGTATTGGATATGTCCAAAATTGAGGCTGACAAACTTGAGCTTTTACCGGCGGAATTTGATTTTGAGAAGATACTGCAACAGGTTATAAATGTCGCTATGTTCAGAATTGATGAAAAACATCAGAAAATAAAAATTCATATTGACAGCGCTATTCCCGAAATTTTGATTGTGGACGGGCAGCGGCTTACGCAGGTTATGACAAACCTACTGGGAAACGCGGTAAAATTCACGCCTGAACAGGGTTCAATCAGTATTAACACACATTTGCTGAAAGAAGAAGATGACGGCGCCTGTGTTATACAAATTGCTATAAATGATTCGGGAATCGGAATAAGCCCAGAGCAACAGCTTAAACTATTTCAGCCCTTTCAGCAGGCGGAGGCAAGTACAATGCGCAAATACGGAGGAACAGGGCTGGGACTGGCAATTTCCCAAAAAATTGTCAGGATGATGGGCGGTAATATTTGGATTGAGTCAGCGTTGGGGGAGGGAGCAACATTTATTTTTACTATAAAAGTCAAACGCGGAACTTCTGTAAGGCAGGGACTTTCCGTAAACGGTATAAACAGAGATAATATCCGTGTTCTCGTGACAGACAGCGATCCGGACATCTTAAAATATTTTAAAGAAATTATGCAAAAAAACGGCATACACTGCGATACGGCGGCAAACGGTGAAGACGCGCTAAAGTTTGCAAGGCGGAATAATCCTTATCACATCTGCTTCATAGACTGGCATATACCGGATATGAGCGGCTTGACTCTGGCGAAAACTCTTTCAGCAGTATTGCCTAATAGAGACTATACAGTTTTCATAATGGTTTCGGATTTTGAAAAGAACATAATTGAGGATGAAGCAAAAAGGGCGGGCGTTGAAAAGTTCCTGTCAAAGCCTATGTTCCCGTCGGCTATTATAGATGCAATAAATGACACTCTCGGCGTGACGCAGCGGCAACCCGTTAATGTTCAGCCCGGTAACGCTGTCACGTTTATCGGGCGTCATATCCTTCTGGTGGAGGATATTGATGTAAACCGTGAAATTTTACAGGCGCTTCTTAAACCGACCCTCGTGAACATAGACTGTGCGGTAAACGGGGCGGAAGCCGTCAGTATGTTCAGCGAATCACCGGGAAAATATGATATTATTCTAATGGACATACAAATGCCGGAAATGGATGGTTATGAAGCCACGCGGCGCATCAGGGCGCTTGACATTCCAAATGCTAAGTCAATACCTATTATTGCAATGACGGCGAACGTTTTCCGCAAAGATATTCAAAGCTGCATGAATGCCGGTATGAACGGTCATCTGGGGAAACCTATAGACTATAATGATGTTATAGATAAACTGCGTATTTATCTCGTATGTCGCTGATATTATTTATTGCGTTTTTTTATATTCAGTCATATTTTTGTTTTATGAGGTATTTATGAAAAAGACGCTTGTTTTAGCTTTAACGGCTGCGGCATTTATTGCCTCCGGTTGTATGGGGAGCATTGGCGGGACATACGCTGTTTCTTCATCTCCGTCTGTTGTTACAAACCGGTGTATGACAGACGCCCCGGGTTGGGTAATTAAAGGCAGCTCAGATACATCCTTGTCATCTGTTGATTCGGCGAAGATTAAAACGCCTGCCGGCAGTCAGTTCGCTTATGCCGAGGCAACGGGCAACGCCAGAGATAAACTGGAAAAGTCTTTTGAAGTTAAAATCAACACAATGTTGAGAAATTTTACCACGGCAACCGGCATAGGCGATGAGCTGACATCTGTAAAAATAGCGTCATCCGTCTCAAAACAGATTACAAACCAAACGCTTGCAAGTATTAACCCAAAATCGGTATTTCAATCTTCATGCGGCGAAATGTACGTTCTGCTCTTAGTAAATTCAGATATTATTCGGACAGCGGTAAAACAGTCCGTTACCTCCGCCTATCAGAATGAAGAAGACCTTTTGCAGGAGTTTTTGTCTCCAAAAGCTCAAGAAAAACTTAACACACTTATTGCTTCAGAGTTTCCGGATTAGAGCGTTTAGAATTTAAAATGCTCTTATGGACGGTTTAACATTTCACAAAATACTCAGACTCATAAGACAGCGTTGGTTGGGCGCGGCTCTTAACCGTGTTTCAGTTCTTGACGGCAGACTCTATTTTTCCTTTTATAAAGGTTCTTATTTTGTAATCACATTTAAGTCAAGCCCCCCACCCTCGCTTGAAATGACACAAACGGCGCTGGGGGAGGCGGATGGCGCTCTTGAAGTATTAAAGAATTCCGAACTTACCGGTGTAAGCAGCCGTATTTATGACAGAATCGGGAGGTTTGATTTTGAAAAACGCCGACCCAGCGGTAAACTCCTAAAATACAGCTTTATTTTGGAACCGATGGGAAATTATGCTAACGCCTTTCTGCTGAACGAACAGGAAAGCATACTTTACAGCGTTTCTTCAGGAAATATTGACCCTGACAGAAATATCGGGGTAGGCAAAAAGTATTCCGAACCGCGCGCAAATAAAAAATACAACCTCATAAATACCGGCGGAACTCAAAAATTCATGGATTTAACAGGTTTTTATCCTGCGACAGCGGCGCTTGCTGAAGAGTACCAAAAGATAATGGGGTTTGCGGAAACGGTAGCGTTCATAAGTAAAACGCTTGAAACAGATGATCTGTTTTATATGAACAAAGATGGCAGGATAGCGCCTTTTCCTCCTGTGGGAGGCGCCAATGCCGCGCCGTTTGAAAAAATATCATTTCAAAACAGCGGGGGCAAAAACTTTGACAGAGTGTTATCAGCGCGTATAAGCAAATTCTATATAAAACAGTTGCAGCGCTATGAACGGTTATATTCAAAAATCTCCGCGGATTTTGACGCCGCGGGAAATTGGTCTGCCATACGGGATGAGGCGGAACTTGTTAAGGTTAATCTGCATATAATAAAAAAAAGGGAGGGGTACAGACTTCAGAAATATACGGAAACAGGGGTTGAAGAGGTTGAATATACATATAATTCTGAGGAACCGCCTCAAATATACGCTGATAAACTGTTCCGTAAGTCAAACAAGATGAAAAGATCCCTTCCTGTTCTTGAGGAACGCCTTAAAGAGGTAAACCAACTTGTGGAATCCGCGCGGGAACAGATATATTTTACGGAGAATGCAGAAACTGAGGATCTTAAAGAACTTTCAGAACTTATAAAAAAAACTCCCGAAAAAACAAAAAAACATAATACGTTTCAGAGTTTTATTAAATACAGTTCAGGAGACGCGGTATTTTATCTCGGCAAAAACAGCGCGGAAAATTATAAACTGGTATTCCGGTTTGCTAACCCGGGCGATATATGGCTGCACGCCCAGAGTATTCCATCCGCCCACTGTATTATAAGGAAAGAGGGCGCGCCTTCAGATAATGACATTTTACTGGCAGCCCGCCTTGTGGCGTCTTACAGTAAAAATAAGCATGAACCTAAAGTAGCTGTGGATTATACCTGCAAAAAATACGTGAAAAAACCTAAAAATACGCCTGTCGGGTTTGTCGTTTATACAAATTTTAAAACGCTTACAGTTTTGCCTTTAAGTAACAATGAAATTTCAACGGCCTTGGAAAGGGTCGTTTAAGTTTTGTGTTGATATTTTTATGGCAATCTGATATTAAATTAGTAAACATCATTGGGAGGAACGATATGTCTGTAAAAATTGGAATTAACGGTTTCGGGCGCATAGGGCGCTGTGTGATGAGAGCTATTATAGCGCGTAAACTGCCGGTTGAAGTGGTAGCGATAAACGATCTTACCAGTCCTGCCACTCTTGCTCACCTTTTGAAATATGATTCTATTCACGGGGCTTTTCCTGCTTCTGTTTCAGGGCATGAAGGCGCTATTGAGGTAAACGGAGCAAAGATAAAAATAATAAGTGAAAGAGACCCGAAAAATCTGCCGTGGAAAGATTTGGGGGTTGATGCGGTTCTGGAGTCAACAGGTCTGTTTACGAAACGTGAGCAGGCTATGATGCATCTCAGCGCGGGAGCAAAAAAGGTAGTTATTTCAGCGCCTGCCACAGACCCTGATATCACAGTTGTTATAGGCGTAAATGACAATACCTACGATAAATCCAAGCACAACATTATTTCAAACGCAAGCTGTACTACAAACTGCCTTGCCCCTGTAGCCAAAGTTCTGAACGATACATTCGGCGTGGAGCATGGTTTAATGACAACAATCCACTCATACACCAATGATCAGCGTATACTTGATTTGCCTCATAGCGATTTACGCCGCGCAAGGGCAGCCGCAATGTCTATGATCCCCACATCCACAGGGGCGGCTAAAGCTGTAGGGCTTGTATTGCCGGAACTTAAAGGAAAACTTGACGGCTTGGCAATAAGGGTTCCCACACCTAACGTAAGTTTAGTTGATTTAACCTGCAAACTGAAACGCGCTGTAACGGCTGATGAAATTAACGCCGCTATTAAGAAAGCCGCTGATGGCGATATGAAAGGGATTTTGCAATATTGCGACGGCGAACCGGTTTCCATAGATTTTAACGGTGACGCGCATTCATCAAATTTCGACGCAAAACTTACCAAGGTTATGAACGGCGACTATGTAAAAGTATTTTCATGGTATGATAATGAGTGGGGGTATTCTTCCAGAGCGGCGGAACTTATATCAAAAGTGATGTAATTTAATTAACGTGAGGGATATATAGTATTAACTCCCAGCATAGAAGGCTATAGCAGTTCCGCTGTAAATTGCTCCGGCAATTACAAGGAGCTGCTATAATCACTATAATCATAAAGTAAAAGATAATGGGAGTTTTACGAGAGGGTATGCTATGTTAAAAACGCTTAAAGATATTGATTTAAAAGGGAAAAAAGTATTTGTCAGGGTTGATTTTAATGTTCCGGTCAAAGATGGGGTAGTTACCGATGACACGCGGATACGCGAAGCATTAAAAACCATTAAATATGTAACCGATAACGGAGGATTTGCCACTCTGGCGACCCATTTAGGGAGACCAAAGGGTGAGAAAAACCCTAAATACACTGTTAAGCCCGTTGCCGACCATATTAACGGCAAAGGTTATTTTAAGGCTGTTTTTGTAGATGATTGTATCGGAAAAAGCGTTACCGAAGCGGTGAATAACCAGAAACAGGACACTGTTTTAATACTTGAAAATTTACGTTTTTATCCGGATGAGGAGAAAAATAATCCTGAATTTTCCAAAAACCTTGCCGCCCCGTTTGACGTATATATTAACGATGCCTTCGGAACCAGCCACAGAAAACACGCTTCCGTTTACGGCATCCCTTCGGTTATGCAAAATAAAGCCGCGGGATTCCTTCTTGAAAAAGAAGCCCTTTATTTTGACCGTCTTTTACAGGCTCCCGAACATCCGTTTTCGGCAGTTCTCGGCGGAGCCAAAGTGAGCGACAAGATCGGAGTTATTGAAAGTTTACTGGAAAGAGCGGATAATATCCTCATAGGTGGAGCAATGGCATATACCTTTCTCAAATATAAGGGGATAGGCGTCGGAAAATCACTTGTAGAAGAGGAATTGCTCGGCACAGTTGAAAAAGTTCTGAAAAAAGCGGCTGATAAAGGCGTTGAAATAGCGCTGCCGGTAGATCATATTGTTTCCGCTGAATTCGGAGGTGCGCCTGAAGTATGCGGGGTACAGGATATTCCTGCCGACAGGATGGGGCTTGATATAGGACCGAAAACTATTGAGAGTTATAAAAAGATGCTTTCAAAAAGCAAAACTATTCTCTGGAACGGTCCCATGGGGGTTTTTGAGCAACCGGCTTATGCGGAAGGTACGTTTGCCATCGCAAAATACGCTGCGGAACTTGACGCTACTGTGGTTGTAGGTGGGGGAGATTCCGTAGCCGCTGTTAATCAGGCGGGGGTATCGGATAAAATTTCACATATATCCACCGGAGGCGGAGCTTCGCTGGAATATCTTGAATACGGCTCACTGCCGGGGATTGATATACTCAGAGGGTAGTCTTCTACCGCACCATGTTTATAATTGTGCCAAGATTTTCATTCATGGTTCTTACAGAGCGCGCGTTTGCTTCAAATGCGCGCTGGTATAATATCTGATCTACAATTTCGTTCAAAATGGATACGTTGGACATTTCAAGCCAGCCTGACACGATATGCTGCGCTGTTTGTGCAATTGGCGCGCCGGTACCGTCGTAAAGCTGAATTCTGCCTATAGGGTTATTTTGGTTATAAATTGTGCCGTCTTCACCAATGCTTACGTCATAAGGGGTGTCGCGAAAAAGAACCCTGCCTAGCGGATCAGTTATATTGCCGGCATAATCTCTGGAGAATACGCCGTTTCTGGTATATAGGGGACCAAGTCCATCGTTAAGCTCAAAGTTGCCCTTACCAATAATCGCAAGGTCGTAAGGCTGACCGGTTGAGCGTATTGATCCCTGAGAACTGTTCCTTAATATAGAGCTGACTTTTACGCCGCCGGTCGCCATTTCAGACAGCGCGGCATAACTGGACTTATACCCGGGCGTATTAACATTTGCCACATTGTGTGCATTAACTGCCGCAACTTTTACTCCTGCGGAAAGAGCTGACGCGGCGGTATGTAATCCTGCAAGCATAAAATCCTCCTGTAAATTTAAACTTTTTTACACTTTAAATCTTGATATAATACTTTTAAGGGTTTCCGCCTTACTATGCAGATGCTGCACTGTGTTTGAAACTTCGTTCACTGCGTGCAGGCTCTGCTCTACGCCGGCGGCAATTCCGGCAGTTCTGTCATCCACATCCTGAACCAGCTTTGACGCATTTGATATACCGCTGTTGACATCCTTTGTAGTCATATCTATTTCGTTAACCATATCCACGACATTTTTAAAAACTTCATCAGTTTTATTAATATTTTCAAGCCCATTGTTCACGCTTGCCGTGGCATTTTTCATCCCTGTTGAGGCGACAGAGGTTTCCCTCTGCAGTGTAGTTATTATAGCAGATATTTCGCCTGTTGATCGTTGTGTTCTTTCGGCAAGTTTGCGCACTTCATCGGCAACCACGGCAAACCCCCTCCCCGCATCACCGGCTCTTGCAGCCTCTATCGCAGCGTTCAGGGCAAGCAGATTGGTCTGATCCGCTATATCGTTTATCACTCCTAAAATATCGCCTATCTTTGAGGAGGATTCAGACAGATTTTCAACAGTTAAACTCAGTGATTTGTTTTTATCTTTTATAATTCCCATATCTTTTACAACAACATTCAGTTGTTCACTGCCTTTCCGCATTGAATTTTTTGCGCTCTCCATTCGGTTTACATTTTGTTCAAGGCTTGATGCCATTGACTTAGACGCTCCACTGATAGTATTAATACTTTGCGCCACTGAGGATACCTGTACGGACTGATGGGAAAAGGTAGTGGAAAACTCCTCCATAGTGGCGACAAGCTGGTTGTTGCCGGACGCTACTTCATCCGATGCCATTTTTACATTGCTGATAATTTCCCGTAGATTGCCAATGAAAGTGTTCATATAAGACGCCAGCAACTCAAACTCATCGCCTGTTTTAATATTCATCTGTCTGGTAAGATCGCCTTCGCCTTCGGTAATATCTTTAAGCGTTACCATAAACTGGTTCAGGTATTTTATGACGCTGCGCTCTATTATTATATAGTTTCCCGCTATTATAAGCAGAATAAGGATAAGCACCAATCTGGACAGCAAAAGCATTTGGTTTAACCCTACATACGAATGTACGTCATCCAAAGCAAAATTTACAATCAGACCCATAGGATGGATACCTTCCCTGACATATACAGGCATAGCAACCAAACGCATATCTTTATTATTTTTAGAGTTATACCAATCCGAAGACATGGTTTTGCCCGATAAAAAGGTATCGACGACATCATTTGGATTTAACCCTTTTATATGGCTAAAATCTCTGTAGTTTACGAAAATCATATCTTTAAAAGGGCTGCTTAATGTCAGCCCGCTGGGTCCTGTCAGCACTGCGTAACCGTTTGTAAAAGGTTTTAGCTGTGACACGATTGAGTCAAGCCTTGACGCTTGCAGTTCCATTGTGACAGCGCCTATTAATTTGCCGTTTGTGAGTAATATCGGAGCAGAAAATATTATTATGTATCTGTTATCGGGGTCATCCAGATCTTTTTGGGTGGCGTCCTTAATAACAGACATGGTTTTCCGGCTGAAAATATGCGCCTTTGAAACAGACACTATTTTTTTTACCACAGTATCATCGTACCACGGTCTGTCGCTGGAAGGCGTCATTTGTACACGGTTAAATTCTTTGCTGTCACTCTTGCGAAATATATACAACTCCTCTTCGGGAGCCCCTTTTTCTATCGCGTCAGCCAACAAATAAATCGTAGCGGTGGATACGCTATTCTTAGTCAGCGCGTCTTCAACCAGTTCATATACTGTTTCGCGGGTCTGGCCAACCTCTCCGCCGTTACCAACGCTTTCCAGCAAAGCTATGGTTGAGGCAAGTTCTTCTGTAACAATCATAAAACGCTGAAGATATTTTTCTATTTTTAACTTACCCGTTTCAGCCATACTTGTTGCCAGTGAATTGGAATTGCTGATTAAACTGTGCTTTACCTTATATTCATTGAGAAATGCAGTTATAGCAAAAATTACGATAAACGGCGCCGCTATTACCAACAGCAATTTCTTTTTTACACTCATAAAATAATCTCCGCGTCTGTTCTTCTGAAAATGTTATAGTTCTTGAGTTTACTATACATAATTTTATGTACGGAAGAAAGTAAAATTACAATTATTTTGCATACCCCAAAAATTTTTGGCAACAATTCTGTAAAGTATTGTACAATACAGTTAATGAAAATATTTTTTGACAGCACGTTAGCGACAAAGTATGACGAAGAATTTTTTTTGTCTATAATAGATAAAATTGCTGAATCTGCGGCGTTTGAGCCGGAAGCTGAACTCTCGCTTACGCTGACGGACGATGAAATTATCCGTTCCATAAATAAACAGTACAGGAAGAAAAATAAAGCGACGGACGTCCTTTCATTTCCTATGTATGATAAGTTTATGCTCGGAGATATTGTTATATCTTTGGAGAGCGCGGAAAAACAGGCAACTGGAGCTGATATAACAACTGACAGAGAGGTTGCGTTTCTGTTTATTCATGGTTTTTTACACCTTCTGGGGTTTGATCACGAAAGATCCTCCGATGATGAAGAAAAGATGTACGATTTGCAGGAAGAGATTCTCCGGCAATGGGAGGCGCAGCGATAATGAAAAATGCCGTAAGTATGTTCTGCCACTACCTTGCTTTTGAACAAGGACTTTCCGAAAATAGTGTGGCTGCGTATAAACAGGATGTTCTGGACTGGGAAAATTTTTTGGGAGAAAAAAAACTGACTGATGGGGCAGTGGAAGATGTAATCCGCTATATGGGCGAAATGCGCAGACGCGGACTTTCAATTGAAACCTCATTACGGCGGCTTTCAGGGCTGGGACAGCTTTACGATTATTTTATCAAGGAACGGCTGAATACAAAGAACCCTGTAACATTTATTACTAAACCCCAGAAATGGGACAAACTGCCGTCATTTCTGAATTATGACGAGGTTGACAGACTGCTTTTAAGCCCTGATACAGCCATCGCTTCCGGTTACAGAGACAGTCTAATGTTGGAAACGCTTTATGCGTCAGGGATGCGTGTTAGCGAACTTCTTGGCGTAAAGATCGTAGATGTTGATTTTAAAAGGGGACTTATCCGTGTGCATGGCAAAGGCTCAAAAGAACGTTATGTACCTATATATAAATCTTTGGCGGACAAGATTGACAGATGGTTATTGAACAGGCAGAACGATTTTGTTAAACAGTCCGATCCGGGCTGGCTCTATCTTAATAGGCTGGGAGGGCAGCTTACAAGGCAATATGTATGGCGCATGATAAAAGATTACTGCGAGAAAGCGGGGATAAAAAAAGATATATCCCCGCACACCCTCCGGCATTCATTTGCCACCCATCTGTTGAGCGGCGGGGCGGATCTGCGTACAATACAAATATTTCTTGGGCATGAAAGCATCGGAACCACTGAGATATACACACACGTTACAGATGATAATAAGAGAGATACGCTAACGCGTTTTCACCCAAGACTTAACAGTTGATGATAATTCAGATTTAAGTCAGTAAAGAATAATTCTTATAGGAAGGGAAGTCACGCATGCCCTAATCCATGTGGTGTTTGCAAATTACCTCCGAACACGCCTTTTGTATTTTCCCGGCAACCTCATCAGTTTTCCCTGAAGCGTCTATTATAACCGATTTTCCGAACCGTTCCTGCGTAACATACCAACGGAACCCTTTTTGAACATCACTGAAAAAATCTCTTTTTTCCGATTCAAAACGTCCTTCAGTTATAGTCTTTTCATCTTTTGCCAGACGTTCACCTGCTCTTGCAAGCGCAGTATCAATATCCATATCCAATATAATCGTAAGATCGGGGAATATATGAACGGTATGCAGAATAACCGCTTCCAGCAAACCGGGCTGTAACTTCCTGCCGAATATCTGATACGCCCAGGTTGACGGCAGAAACCTGTCGCTAACAACGCTTATTCCGCTGTTCAGTTTGGAATTTATCTTTTGCATATGATCCACTCGGTCGGCGCAAAAAAGAAGTAGTTCCGCGTTAGGATCCAGCGTCATGTTTTTATTGACAAGTATTGAACGTATAACTGCACCTGCCGCCGTCCCCCCGGGTTCCTGAGTGGACTCAGCCTCTCTGCCTGTTTTTTGCAGCCATTCGGTCAGAAATCTTACCTGAGTGGTTTTCCCTGTGCCATCAATTCCGTCAATCACGATGAACAACGGTTTTAAATCAGCCATAAAAGTATCATGTGTTCTCCATACTCACAGCGCCGCACATGATGA
The DNA here is from genome assembly GCA_031256375.1 of Deferribacteraceae bacterium. GTDB lineage: Bacteria > Chrysiogenota > Deferribacteres > Deferribacterales > JAISNW01 > JAIRQX01. The sequence goes on along the minus strand of JAIRQX010000008.1, from coordinate 2,491 downwards.
CGGATCGCCGTGAATCTTTTCAACAGTATGGGAAATTGCGCCGATTATAAATGAAAGATTTTCAAAAGCGGCTTTTGGGCTTCCGGGCAGACTTATAATCAGGCTTTCTCCGCGTATTCCGCATACAGCGCGGGATATTACGGCAAAAACCGTCTTTTTAAAACTTTCCATGCGCATTATCTCCTCAAATCCGGGAAGTCTGCGTTGGATCACATTTAAAAGCGCTTCAGGCGCTATATCTCTTGGAGAAACTCCGGTAGAACCATTTGTTATTATTATGTCCAGTTTTTGAGTATCAGCAAAGTCTGTAACGGTCATTTCAAGGCGTTTTTGTTCGTCAGAGAGAATTTCTTTACGAATAAAAGCGCATTTTAGCTTTTCATTAAGAAGTTTTTCAATAACCGGACCGGTCAGGTCTTCGTATGCGCCTTGGGAAGCGCGGTCGCTCAGGGTGATAATCCCGGCCGAAATGCCGTTTTTTGGCAGTATAGTTACCGGATCGCCGGTTCTGATCTTTCCCCCTTTTAACGCCACGCCGAAAATTCCCTCTCTGGGCATTACACAATCTCCGGCTTTATGATAAATAGCGCAGCGGTGGTGACATACTTTGCCTATCTGAGAGATCACAAGCTCCGTATCTCCAATGGCAATCTTCCCCCCAACTGGCTGTGACGGTATATCTATGCCAATTGTTGTAATGTTTTCAGCAAAATCACCACTTTTAACGTTTAATCCTTTTGCGACAATCTTATCTATACTTTCCTGCGCTAACAGACTGACCTGCCTATGCCATTTCCCGGCGTGGGCATCCCCTTCCAGACCGTAATCGGCTATCAGCGTCGCGGTTTCAACATTCGTTTTCTGTACGCCTTTTTTCTCGCTTACAGATATAGCGCCTATTTTCCCACTGATGCGTTCATTCATACATTATCTTCCTCACAATAAATTCATCTCCGATACTATAATTTTGCGCCATTGCGTGTGTTTTTGCAAGTCTTTTTTTGTTACGGATGTTTACTGCCGATACTTTCAACTCCTTTTTTTATCTTGAATTTCTTAATACTTTCCCACTCAGATGCGTTTAAAACCTGTACCCGAAACGGGGGGTCACGACGTCCGGGGGGGGGGGCAAAGCGAACTGTAAAACTTCTTGACTATTACAGCGGTTACATTTTACAATGATAACGTTTGTGAGCCGGAGGCGGGGCAATTAAGCGAATGGATTTATTACCTAGTCAAAACGTTTATCGCAAGCGTAGTTTCTATAATATTATGGGGGTGTTTCATATGAAACGTCTGATAGTATTTTTTCTGTTGTTATCCATACTGACATCATGCGGAGATAATCTGTTTAACAGTGAGTCGGATACCACTGACAAAACTAATTTAGACAGACTGGAATTTGCTCTGAACGAAAAGGATTACGATTTTATTATTGATAAACTCGGTAATAAAGATTTCAACTCTCTCAGTCTGAGGGAGAAATATCTCATTCAGTGCGCGCTTATGGGTAAATCCGGTTTTTCACTTCTGGGAAATCTGGGTGATCTTTTTGACGATGATATTAAGTTTACCGATATATTAATGAAAACACAGACGGACGGTAATAATATCAGTCAGGCTTCTATAGAGCTTAAACGGTTTAATTACTCCGTTATTAAAAAAGTTTGTTCAGATTCTGATATAACGGACGGTGACAACGAATTTATATGCGGGCTTGCCGCCGCTCTGGATACTATGATGCTTATTTCCGATATGGCGCGCCGTTTAGGTTCGGGTTCCGTAAGTTTTGATCCGGACAGCCCCGATTATATAGGTAAAATCCTCGGAAGCAAATCTGAGGATGAGATTAAACTCCTTGTGGATCAGGGTTTTATTGACAGCATTACATCTAATATGGATCAGCTCGACAGCGCGATGAATAACCTTGCGGGGAAAGATGAAAGCGTTAAAAATAAGATGAACGATTTTAAAACAGATTTGACAGGGGGGAGTTCGTCAGCGACTCCGGATAGCGTTTATGCTTTTATTAGTAAATATTTTGTAGGTTCGGGCGGTTCGGGTGGTCCCGGAGATTCGGGTGGCTCCGGAGATTCAGGAGACCCTGATGATACGAACGATCCGGATGACCCGGATAATTCGGGTGAATAAATGAAAAAAGTATTACTTGTTATTTTGTTGACTATAGGGATGTTGGATATAACGTATGCCGACGGAAGGGGGGTAACAAGCCGCGAGCATCCGTGGGTAATGCGTTCCGTTGCCGCACTTGGCATGGGGGATGCTTATTACGCAAAAAGCGACAGCAAATACGCCCCGTTTTATAACCCTGCCGGGCTTGCCCGCGTAAAGAATTCACGGGTGGATATCTTCCCTCTCTCTGTTGGGGTTGGAACTAATTTTTTAGATTTTTATAAAGATTATAACAATACGGATACGGGCAGCAACTCTGATATAGCTGATCTTATCTCCGGTCAGATAGGCAAACTTC
>JAIRQX010000083.1 GCA_031256375.1 Deferribacteraceae bacterium | reverse complement strand
TTGCCACGTTGCAGGGGAAGATAACGTGCAATCTTATCAAATTGTTCTTGTGTTAGCTTCATAATAGATAATTCATAGCATGAGTGAGAGTGATTGTCAATTAGTGTAAACAGAATCTATTATAATATAAAATTCATGTAGTGTCAACACACCCTAGTCAAAAGAACATTAGTATACATCCTAATAAATGTCAATAAAAAATAGGATAAGTCATATGGGTAATGCTTTATAGTTTGATTATATTCTATTAGTATGAGCAGAAAAAAACACACATCTGAATTATTAAACCAAGTTGGCGGCAGGATAAAAACGTTTCGTCTTCAAAAAAATCTTTCACAGGAGGAGCTTGCGTACCGTTCAAATATACACGCCACAACATTATCGGAAATTGAGAGCGGTAAAGCGAATATTACTCTGATAACATACGAAAATATAGCGTTGGCTTTAAATATATCCATATCATCTTTTTTCCCAGAAGAGAGTTTAAAAGAGGATGAAGAACTCAGTCGGCTTATCGGACGAATGAGGAAAGCATATATTGATAACAGCGCCAAAGATAAAGCGAGGTACATCAGCTTAATAAAGTGTATTACTGATAATTATTCATAGTTTAATGCAGCTATATTTATCGCCAAATCAGGGGATAAACCGGTTTACATCGGTAGTGTAAATAATTCCGCCGCCGGGTTTTTTAAACACTGACATATCTCTTACAGCGTCCAGAATTTTCTGCGCCAATTCTTTTTCTGATACAATAACAAGCATCTCTTTTTCTGACATTAAATTTATTCCAAAAAATTTTACATCGCTCTCTCTGCTGGTTCCATGAGCGTTTAATATAGTTCCGCCTTTTGCGCCCGCATCCCGAGCAACTGCCATTATATCATGGGCATCGCCGTGATTTACAATAAAAGTAATCATTATATGATCAGTTTCCATTATTCACTCCTAAAAAAATAAATATACGGCAACAGCGCCTGCGCCCGTCATTACAATGGTGTATGGCAAAGTAAGTTTAAACATCCTGAAATATGACAGCTTTATCATCGGGGCAAGCGATGAGGTTAAGAGGAACAGAAGAGCCGCGTGCCCGTTCGGGGTAGCGATAGCAGGAATATTTGTTCCCATATTGACAATAACCCCAAGTTTTTCATACCATTCGCGGGAAAAAGTCCCTGCGGCGTAGGCGCGGTCAACTTCGCCGATAAATATTGACGCTATAAACACATTGTCGCTCGTAAAAGAGAGTGTCCCGTTTACAAAGTAAAGAGCCATAAGCTGCGTTTTACCACTTAATGTAAATACCCACTGAGTCAACGGCGCGACAAGGTGTTGATCATGCACTACCGCAAGAATAGCAAAAAATACAATTATCAATGTAGCAAACGGCATAGCGTTATTAAATGCTTCCGCAAGATCATGCTCTTTTGTGCGTCCCGTAAAAGCCGTTACTATTACAATCAGCCCGATCCCTATCAGACCCACTTCGGCGACATGGAAACCAAGGGCAAATACCAGCAAAATAAACACTATTATTTGAAGCGTATAGAGAAAAGCAGTCTGTTTTGTTATCTCCCTGATCTTATGTCTGTAATCCTTTGTAATCAGCTCCCTTGCTTTTTCAGGCATTTGATATCTGAAACCGGGGAATCTGAAATATTCCAGCAAAAAACAGGTAATAACGCCAGCGATTCCGGCAGGCAGCGAAATAACCGAATTGTGAGCAAAAAATTCACTGAACGACCACCCCATCTTTGTGCCGATCATAATGTTCTGCGGTTCCCCCACTATCGTCATTGTACCGCCGATAATAGTTCCGACAACTCCGTGCATTATTATATTTCTTAAAAACCCGCGGAATTCTTCAAACTCTTCTTCATTTTCTTTGCTGTTGCTTAACACTCTGTGGTAAATGGCGTAAAAATTAAAACATACAGCGATTGATATGGCGACAAGGGTTAAAGCATCCAGAAATGCAGACAGGGAGGCGCAGATTACGCAAAACACCAAAGCTAAAAAATATTTTTTCTTAATTGTCAGAAATAACTTTGTTATAAGAATAAAAAGTATGTCTTTAAGGTAATAAATTGCGGCGACCATAAAGATAAGTAGTAGCAGGGTCGGAATATTTGCGACAACTTCATTAAAAACAGTGTCAGTATTAGTCAGTCCTATAAAAATTGCTTCCAATGCCAATAATCCGCCGGGCTGTAACGGATAACATATCAGAGCGCAGGCAAGTGTGAATATAAACTGAATCAGAATTGCCCATCCTGCGACAAAAGGGTTTACAAAGTAAAACAGCAGAGGGTTTATAGTCAGAAACGCAATTATGGTTAATTTATACCACGAAGGGGATTTCCCCATAAAATTAACTTTTAGAAGATAAAAGGCGCTTTTCATTATATCTGATAAAATAATATATTAAGCCTTTTTCAGACCGCCCGTTCTTTTCCGGGGCGACTCATTAAACTGGACGCCCTTGCGTGAACGCACTACATAAACAAACATTGCCGCAATTCCTATTGATGAGTAAGTGCCTATAACAATCCCCGCCATCATTACAAGGGCAAAACCGTTTATCACCTCTCCGCCGAAAATATACAGGCAGAGTACCGCAATAAATGTAAGCGCCGATGTAAGTACCGTGCGGGAAAGCGTTTCATTTATACTCATATTTGTTATCTCTTGCCATGTATGTTCGTTAAGTTTTCCGGTTTTGATCTTCTCTCTGATACGATCAAATATGACAATGGTGTCGTTAAGGGAGTAACCCGCTACTGTCAGGACAGCAGCCATTACCGTCAGGTTAAACTCTTTGCCTGCAATGCTGTAAAACCCCAGAGTAATCACTATATCGTGAATCAGCGACAGGATGGCGCCTATAGCGAATAATAATTCAAACCGGAACGCCACATACGCCAGTATCCCTATTGTAGAATAAATAATAGCCAAAAAAGCTTTTCGCCGCAAATCCTCGCCGACCTGAGGTCCTACCTGCTCAATACGCTGAATCGCGGGGGATTCTCCGGCAAATTTCATCTCAAGCTGCGCTTTAATATTGTCAGAAAGCTCCTGCAAACCGATTCCCCCATGTTCAACTATGCGAACAAGAACTTCGTTTGGTTCACCGAAATTCTGTATGGCAAAATCGCCGTTTATAACCGGTTTCAACCCTTCTCGTATATCATCAAGGGGGACAGGGTTTGCAAAACGCACCTGAATCACAGTGCCTCCGGCAAAATCTATTCCAAGGTTAAACCCTTTGTTCACCACAAAGAATATGCAGACTGCCATAATTACCAGAGAAAATGCAAAAAACTGATTCTTGGCGCCTGTAAAATTTATCTTTGTACCGGATTTTATTATCTCCATCATAAGCTGTTCCCCTATATGCTGATTGTTTTTGAGTCAGTGCGGATTATAAATTCCGTAAAGACCGTTTTGGTAATAAATACTGCCGTAAACATAGACGCAATAAGACCCAGCGACAGCGTCACCGCAAACCCTTTCACCGGACCGGTGCCGAATTGAAACAGCACTATAGCCGCTATAAGGGATGTAACGTTTGCGTCAACAATCGTGGCAAATGCTTTCTGATAACCGGTTTCAAAAGCGTTAAGAACAGTTCTCCCGTTACGCAGCTCTTCCCTTATCCGTTCAAATATAAGAACGTTTGAATCCACCGCAATACCAAGGGTCAAAATAATCCCCGCTATCCCGGGAAGGGTAAGTGTCGCTTTAAGCCCGCAAAGCGCGCCCAAAAGAACAAGGAAGTTGCAAATAAGACCGACTGTCGCTATAAGTCCGCTGATTTTATAGTATATCAGCATAAATATCATTATAATTACAAGCCCTACTATAGACGCTTTTACACCCTTTTCTATGGAGTCGCGTCCAAGAGACGGTCCCACAGTGCGGTTTTCAAGGATATTTACAGGTGCGGGCAGACTGCCCGCCCGCAGCACTATTGCCAAGTCTTTGGCTGTATCCAGAGTAAAGTTCCCAGTTATAGTGCCGGAACCGCCGGGGATTCTCTCGTTTATCCTCGGGGCGGAATATACATTGTTATCCAAAACTATGGCAAGAAACTGCCCGGTATTGTTTGCAGTCAGATCCTCAAATATCCTCGCGCCGGCAGGGTCAAACCTGAACGAGACCACAGGCTCACTGTACTGGTTGTACGTCACCCCGGCGTCCATAAGGCTGTCACCTGTAAGCAAAACTTCACGTTTTAATAGGTAAGGAATGCGAGCCGTTACCCTGCCGGAGCTTTTTTCAGTTTCCTTCTGAAATACAAGTATATCTCCGTAGGGAATATTACCTGTTTCCACCGCTACGGCAGCGTCCGCTCCGCTGTCAACAAGGTAAAAGCTGAGCTGAGCGGTCTGACCTATAAGATTGACAGCTCTGTCAGGGTCGGTAACCCCCGGAAGCTGCACAAGTATCTGGTCTTTCCCCTGCCGCTGTATAAGCGGTTCAGCAACTCCGAACGCATCAATACGGTTTCGTACAACTTCCAGCGACTGCCGCACGGAACTGTCTTTAATCTGCTCAATCTCCCCGCTCTCAATGGAAAGGGTCAATACATCGTTTGAAATGCCATCACTTTTGAGCATATAGTTTTTGGCTATACTTTCTATCGCCGTCCTTGAGTCTCCCTCAAATCCTATGCCTATAGAATGGGAAGAAGTTTTCTGAACATAGTCAAAATTGATGTTTTTTTCCTGAAACTCACGCCGCAACTGATAAACAGCGCTGTCCAGCTTTGCTTCAACAGCTTTTTCCGTTTCCACTCCCAGCACTACATGCATCCCCCCCTGAAGATCCAGACCAAGACGTACGTTCTTAGACAAGGGGAACATAAAAAATAATGAACAGCCAACTACAATTATTATAATCGCCCAGCGAAATCTTCTGCTCATATCTTATTTTTTCTCCGTCATTGTGTTGTTTGTGTCCAGTTTTGAGGCTACGGCTACGCGGGCTATCTGTATCTTAACTCCGCTCGCTATGGTTAGCATAAATGTCTGCTCGTTAATTACGGAATCTATCGTGCCGTAAATCCCTGATGTTGTCATAATGCGGTCACCTGCTTTCAGGGCGTTCAGCGTTTCATTGATCTGTTTTTGCCGTTTCTGCTGCGGACGGATCATTAAAAAGTAAAAGATCGCAAAAAATACCACTATCAGTATTATCGGGTTGCCCATAACAGAATGCAAAAGCGAACCTTCCACACCCGGCGGGACATCCTGCGCATAAGCCGAATTTAAAAAAAACATTAAAAACCTCCGTTTATCTTATTAAAAAAATTCTTTTTATACTCCGAATAAGAGTTTAATTTTATAGCATTTCTAGCTCCATTTACAAGAGAAAGATAATAATATATGTTGTGAAGGCTGTTTAACCTCAGCGCAAGAATCTCTCCGCTCTTATATAAATGGCGCAGATACCCTCTGCTGAAATTTTTACAGGTGTAACAACCGCACTCATCATCCACAGAATCATCCGACAGTTTATACTCCGCCCTTTTTATTCGCAGCTTGCCTTTAGAGGTAAAGAGAAGCCCGTTTCTGGCGTTTCTTGTGGGCATAACGCAGTCAAACATATCTATTCCAAGCCCTATGCCTGTTATAATGTCCTCCGGCGTACCCACCCCCATAAGATAACGCGCACAGTCCGCCGGCATATATTCAGTCACCCTGTCAGTAACTTCGTACATTGTTTCGTTCGGCTCGCCTACGCTCAGACCACCAATGGCATATCCGTCAAATCCGGTATCCACAATCTGTTCCGCGCTTTTTTTGCGCAGGTCGTGATATACCCCTCCCTGAATTATACCAAAAAGAAGCTGTCCGTTCTCTTTTTTTGCATTTTTACACCGTTTCGCCCAGCGCGCCGTGCGTTCCGCAGAGTTTTCCGCATAGGAGTATTCGCAGGGGCTGGAAACGCACTCGTCAAAACACATCATAACGGAGGATCCAAGTTTTGTTTGTATTTCTATTGATTTTTCCGGAGATATATGTAGTTCGGAACCGTCCAGATGTGATCTGAATGTAGCCCCCTCTTCCGTAATTTTACGCCGGTCAGCCAGACTGAACACTTGATAACCGCCGCTGTCAGTTAATGTGGGACCATGCCATGAAATAAACTTTGCAAGACCGCCAAAAAGCTCCACAGTGTTTTCACCCGGGCGCAGATGCAGATGATATGTATTACCTAAGATAATCTGGGTTTTACATTCCTTTAAATCTTGCGGTGAAAGGGTTTTTACCGAACCCGCCGTCCCTACCGGCATAAATACCGGCGTCTCTATTTCGCCGTGTATTGTGTGAAGCGCCCCTGCTCGGGCTTTTGTATTATTATCAATGTTTTGTAACTCGTAGATTGACACCGTTATCTTCCACTTAAGCATTCTCTTATAACACTGTTTTGGGTTCAATACAATAAAAATTAAGTTACACATTATTTTTGTGAAATCTACCTTAAAATATGCCGAAAATATGTGAAGTAATAAGCGAAAATTTCTATCGCTTTCTGTTTCGTTGTTGTGCTAAAATGACGTGTTTCTATGGCTACTTTTACATATATTGATTTGTTCGCGGGTATTGGCGGATTTCATCAAGCTGCCGATGCTCTGGGGGGCAAATGTATTTTTGCAAGCGAGTTAGATGCGGAAGCGAAACGAGCTTATTTTGTGAACTATGGACTAATGCCGGATGGAGATATTACCAAAATAGCAAACGATGAAATACCAGACCATGATGTGCTTTTTGCCGGCTTCCCCTGTCAGCCGTTTAGTATAATTGGTAATAGATTGGGATTTGACGATATTCGCGGAACGCTTTTTTTTGAAATTGCAAGGGTTCTTGAAGCTAAAAAACCGCGATTATTTATTTTGGAAAATGTAAAGCAACTAAGCCGCCATAATATGGGTAAGACTTTACAAACCATTCTCCATACATTGGAAAAACTTGGATATAGAGTTTACTGGGATGTTCTTAACGCTTTGGATTTCGGACTTCCTCAAAAACGAGAGCGGACAATTATAGTCGGCTTTCTTGACAACAGCGTTGATTTTTTATTTCCAATTAATAAAATAACCGGAAAACTTGAAGATATTTTAGAAGCTGACGAATGTGTGGACGAGAAATATTTTGCAAGTGAACGTATAATTGAAAAACGGTTGGCTAAACACACAAGCGACTACTTTCCAAGTATCTGGCACGAAAACAAAAGCGGCAATATATCAAGTTATCCATATTCCTGCGCCTTACGGGCAGGAGCTTCATACAATTATTTACTGGTTAATGGCAGGCGGCGGCTAACGCCAAGAGAGATGTTGAGATTGCAGGGATTTCCTGATACATTTCAAATAGTATGTAATGACGGCCAAACGCGCAAGCAGGCGGGAAATGCAGTTCCGGTAAATGTTATTAAAGCTGTATTAAATGAGGTCTTCCTTTAAAAGAACATGAGCGATAAGTTTAATAAAGAGGAACGTAGCGCAATAATGTCAAAGGTTCACAGCGCAAATACAACTTCAGAAATTAAAGTGAGAAAACTTTTGCATAGCATGGGCTATCGCTTTCGGTTGCATAGACGCGATATACCCGGAAATCCGGACATTGTATTACCAAAATATAAAATGGCGATATTTGTTCACGGTTGTTTCTGGCATGGTTGTCCAACTTGCCGTCATGCGCAAATCCGACCAAAAAATAATCATGACTACTGGGAAAAGAAACTTGACGGTAATATGCAGCGCGACAAATTAAATCTTATAGCGCTACAAAATTTAGGCTGGCACACATTGGTTATTTGGGAGTGTGAAACAAAGAAGATGAATTTGCCAAAATTAAGCGACCGGTTAAGACAAACCTTATAGTTGTTCCTCGCAAGGAACTGCTATAAATAAATTTTTTACCATGAATAGCCGATGCCGGCTTCAATAAAATTATGCATAACCCGCAATTCCGGCGTTCTGTAGTTATAGCATATAAAATCTGTATTTTTACTATATAACTCATAAAAATAATAAGAGGTTTTGTAATTTGCAAAAAAGTATAATGATTTGTTCGTCTTTGCGCCTATTTTTGTCATTAAACCAACACATATGATAATTATAATTATCATATGTGTTGTTAAGGTATGCGTATTCCCCTCCGGCAACTATAAAAAGCCATTTTATTAATGGCATATATCTGTACCCGGGCGACAATTTCAGGTAGTGTCCGTCAATAAAACTTTAGCCATACGCGAAACTCGTTATTATCGCGCCGGTATCAGTTAATTTTTTCGCGTAAAACGGTTCATGTATGGTGACTTTATCCTTAATTAGGATAAAAGAAGAAATGCCTATATCATCGGCTTCTGACACTGTCGGGATAACAATTAATAAGAATATAAATAATTTTTTCAAATTATCCGTCCGCATTGGCGTGACTATAGCATTTCAACTGAGACGAAGGCGCATAACGGAAGCAGGCTTCGCCTGTTGAGTATAAAGCGCCGTCTCACCAGCAGACCGTTTTAATCTTTTAGCCTTTTTATACGTTCCGCTTTGCTTATGATCTCTTTTATCCTGAAACCGAAATATCCGTCAATGATAACAACCTCTCCTTTGGCTATAACTTTATCATTGACGACCAACTCAATAGATTCGTCCGCGTTTTGGTCAAGTTCCACAATATTTCCGGGACCGAGACCAAGAATGTCTTTGAGAAAAAGCTGCGCCGATCCCATCCTTACGCTTATAGGAATTTCTATATCCATAAGCATTTCCAAGTTTGGGCTTATAACTGCGGTCTGACGCGCCGGTTCCGGTGACTGACCGAAAAAATCAGGCGCGGACGCCGGTTTTTCGGACTGGGTTTCTATTAAAGATGAAAAACCCTCATCTATATATAATCTGCATTGAAGCGTGGCGCCCTTAAGCTCTCCCTGCATATCAACCGCTATATATTTGTCTGACTGGAACGAGTTTGTATTCTGAAGTTTAGACGCATCATCCGTTTTAAACTGAAGTTTTTTTCCCATCTGTGTTTCTACAGGCACTGAAAGCCCGCCGAAAAACTGATTGCCTATCTCAACAACAGCGTCTTTTAATTCATCGTCCAGATCGTTACGGGATTCCCCTTCCCCCATCATCATCATATCAGCTAATATGGTGATATCTTTCATATTAAAAAGGAGACCTATTTCAAGTTCAGTTTTCACTTCACTCGCCGCGATAATAACCCCGTTCATATAGCCGTTAATAAGATCATCCGGCGTACAGTGAACAGTTTCCAATATATTTATATTAAGGGGGGCGTTTGTTATAGCCTGCAAATTTGAATTAAGCACATCCGTTACTATACCGCAGAATTTTTTTAAGCCGGGTTCACGTTCAAAATCAATCGCCTCCCTCATGAACGGTCCTCCGTAACATACTCCATTATCTTAATAGCCTTCTTTATCCCCATTATGCCTATATTGCCGTGAAACTTATTGCGGTTTCCGACAAATAAATTGAGTAGCTGGACGCTCTTTTTATTAAGAATAACGGTATCGCCTATCTGTAAATCTAATATATCCTTTGTGGTAAGATGCGTATGACCAAGCTCCACAGAACATTTCACCGAAATATTTTCAAGCAGTTCAAGTATGCGTATCTCATATTCGCCTGATCTTCCTTTCTTAGCGCCTATAAGCCAGTCCTGCGAACTGATCTTGCCGAGTATCGGCTCAAGCACCAACGCGGGCAGACAAAGGTTCATCATACCTGTAGCTTCTCCGAATTTAACTTCAAACACTATCAGAACAACAACCTCATTCTGCGCAACAATCTGTATAACGTGAGGGCTGTTTTCACTTAACTCTTTTTTAAAGCGTACATTGGGTACAACCTGTTTCCAGACCTCTTCCAGATCTTTTAGTATCAATGAGATAATACCGTCTATAATAGTCATTTCAAGCTGCGTTAATTCACGCACCTGAAAAAGAGGAAGTCCTGCGCCGCCTAACAGTTTGTCAACTATAGGAAATATCAGTGACGGGTTTATCTCCAGAACCGCGTTTCCCTGAAGCGGAATCATACTTATAATATTAAAACTTGTGGGGTCCGGCAGAGACATCAGAAACTCGCCGTAAGTCATCTGATCCACGCTCACAAGTGATATATCGGTTATTGTACGCAGAAAACTTGAAAGGTTTGAGCTGAAGTTCCGGGCAAACTTGTCATGCAGGTTGCGTATTGAACGGAGCTGTTCCTTACTTACCCTGTCAGGCCGGCGGAAATCGTACACCGATATCTTTTTAGGTAAGAAATCAGCGCTTTCAACAGATTCAGTTTTATCCCCGTCATCGCCTACAGTGGAAAGCAGGGCATCAATTTCGTCCTGACTGAGTATATCCGCCATATAATAATCTTAACCTTTGCAGTGAAAAGTTATTCTGCCGGCAATATCATCGAGCGTTACAATTTCATCCGCTATTCCGGCTTCCACGACCGCTCGCGGCATACCGTAAACTATACATGACGCCTCATCCTGTGATACTACAAATCCGCCTTTATTTTTCAGTGTGGTTAAACCTTTTGCCCCGTCGTTCCCCATACCGGTCATTATAACGCCTAATGAGTCTTTTCCGAACTGTTCCGCCACAGAATTTACCATAACATCAACGCTCGGATTATGCAGCAGATTCGGATCCTCCGGCTTCAGTTCTATAACTCCGCCTCCGGGGGTGCGGCGTATAACCATCTGTTTGCCGCCTTTGGCTATATATACCCAGTTAGGCTGAACCTGCTCCCCGCCCTGCGCCTCAACAACTTTAACCTTGCTCATGGAGGCGAGACGCATCGCAAGCGATTGGGTGAAACTTGGGGGCATATGCTGGACTACAAGAACCGGTACGCCAAGATCCGCCGGTAGAAACGGTATCACCCGCTGCAGAGACTGCGGACCGCCTGTGGAGGTACCAAGTGCGACAATCTTTTTCCTTCCCGATACTGCGCGAACATTAGGTCTTTGTGTTATTGATATAGGCGCCGCCGGTCTGGCGGAGGAAGTAAGACGCAGCCGCTGCACGATTGATTTGTCGCCGGCAAATCTGCGTATCTTGTTTTTTAACTCATAGGATATCTTCAGTATCCCTGTGCTGCCGTAAGATTTATCTTTCGGAATAAAATCAACAGCCCCGAGATCAAGCGCTTTGAGGGTAATATCCGCACCCTCCTGCGTAAGTGAACTAAGCATAATTACAGGCACCGGAGATGCCTTCATAATCTTACCCAGAGCTGTGATGCCGTCCATTTTTGGCATTTCCACGTCTAGGGTTACTACATCCGGTTTCAATTTTGCGACAAGATCAACAGCCTCTTCACCGTTAGTAGCAAAACCGACTATTTCTATATCCTGTTCGCCCGAAAGCATATTTTCCAGAGCTTTACGTATAAAAGCAGAATCATCTACAACCAATACCTTAATTTTAATCATAATACATCTTTCAACCTCTTTTTCATCTTTTGAATAGCAGCGGTATGCAACTGTGAAACCCTTGATTCCGTGATTCCCAATACATTGGCGACCTCTTTCATGGTAAGCTCTTCATAGTAATAGAGGCTTACAACAAGACGCTCCTTCTCCGGGAGCTTATCTATCTCTTCGCCCATGCGTTCTGTCAGGCTTGTCTGTAAAACATCGTCTTCCGGCGACAGATAGTTGCTTTGTATAAATTCCACAAGGCTGACGCCATCCTCATCTCCCGATGTATCGTCAAGGCTGAGCGGTTTATCAGCGTTTAACAGATCATATGTACGGTAAACTTCCTCTTCGTCAGTCTGTGTATATTCCGCAATCTCTCCAGCGTTAGGAATTCTTCCCAGCTTCTGTTTAAGCTCTTCAGACGCCGCCTCCAGCGCTTTCACCTTAGCTCTGGCGTTGCGGGAAAGGAAGTCCATACCGCGGAGCGCATCCAATATTGAGCCTTTAACCCTATGTTCCACATAAGTGCTGAATGCTATATTACGGGATTTATCATATTTGTCCAGACATTCTATTAAGCCAAGCGAAGCTGCGGAATATATCTCATCCATATCCACACTACTCGGAAGCAAATTTTTTGCCCGGACTGCCCAAATTTTTATTTGAGGTAAATAGTCGTAGACAATTTTGTTTTTCTCTTCCTCTGTAAACCGGGTTGCTCCCGTGCTGGAATACGTCATCTAAAGAATCTTCCAATAATTTTTTAAAATCTTTTCCACATTAATAGTCAGCATTCTAACCGCATGATAAAGGACAAAAAAGAGTATAATATCTCTGAACAGAGATGTCAATTTAAGTTCATCAGATAAAATTTTAAAAAGGAATGAGCAAATCATTACCATTGAAGCTGTAAGTATCGGTAAATACCGCACAAGTGTAAGCATTTGTGCCTCCTTATATTTTTATTTTTTCCAAAGTCTGTTAGCTTTTTGCGCAATATCGCACATATCTTTTGCAAAAAGTGATTTCGGCGCAAGCACACACAATGGTTTCTGCCCTCTCGCCGCTTTGCGCACCTCGCCGTCTTCCCGCAAATTTTTCAGCAAGTTTAACTCCATATTCAAAAAACGTTTTACAACCGTTTTCAGATTATCAAAAATCTTCTGCGCTACAGCGTTGTCATCAACCCTATTAAGAACTATATCAGCAATCTTCAAAGGATATTGCTGCTTTGCTGTCTTCAGAAAAGCGTAAGCATCCGCTATAGCCGTCGGTTCCGGCAGCGACACTAATATTACGCGGTCCGCCATTGCGGTGAATTTGTGTACAGTACCCGATATACCAGCCCCCGTATCAAAAATAATATAATCATAGTTGTTGTCCAGCGTTACAAGCGCTTGACATATTTTATCAAAATATTCATCGGACAGTGAAACCAGTTCCAGAACCCCGCTGGAAGCCGGAAACAGATCAAACCCATAAACATTCTTCACCAAAACATCCTCTATACCGGAATGACCTTCCAGATAGCTGCGAATATTGGCGCCCGGCGGAACTTTTAACGCTATATCTATATTTGCCAGCCCGATATCAGCATCAAACAGTAAAACCCGTTTCTTTTCCTGTGACAGTGCAATAGCCAGATTGATGGAGAATGTTGTTTTACCTGTGCCGCCCTTACCGCTTGCAACTGCAAGATAAACGGCGGTACGCCCTTTCTCCCATGCTATTCGCCTCAAACTTGATGCCTGATCGTTTAATTGTCGTTCCATAAAGCGGGTATCTCTTGAAATAATTTTTTAGCAATTTTCTTGCCATCCGGCATTTCCATATCGTCCGGAACTTTTTGACCGGCAGATAAGAGCAGGATAGATTTTTTTTTCTTAACGGGGATATTAAGCAAGGGTCCAAAATACCTTGTTTCATCCAGCTTTGTGAAAATGATATATGCAGGATTTAACTCACTGAATCTTTCATACATTTCCCCCAATTCCGCATGGTTTGCCGCCATAGACAGCACCAAAACAGGCGTTACAAGAGGTGACGCGCCCGTATAAGCGGCAATATCCCCTATATTTATATTGTCATAAGGGCTGCGTCCCGTGGAATCCATAAGCATATAATCGTACTCTTCCGAAACTTCGCTTACTATGTGCGTAAGCTCCTCCGGGTTTGTCGCAACGTAAAGTTTCAGATCAACTATATCCGCGTAAGTTTTTAATTGCTCAACCGCGCCTATCCGGAACATGTCGGTTGTAATAAGACATACGCGCTGAGAAAAGCGCAACACAAGGTCTGCGGCAATTTTGGCTATAGTCGTTGTTTTGCCGACTCCAGTGGGGCCAACAAAAAAAGAGACCTTATTGCGCAGAGGCACAAGGTAATCCTCCTCTGACGGTATCATAGCCGCAAGCTCCTGCTGAATAATATTTTTTAGCTGAGCCCTGCCGGGGATATCGGGTATTTTCACAGAGGCGCTTTTAAGAAAACGGTACGCTAAAATATCATCAACTCCGTTTTTTATCAGCAGCGCGTAATACTCTTTTAAATTATCCGGAATATCCACCGTAATATTCGCAGAAGATTCTCTGCTTTTTATTTCGGCAAGCTCTTTTTTTATATCATTTATATCATCGGCAAGAGTTGAAATTTTGTCAAGTCCGAAAGAGGTAAACATTTCAGTAATTTTGTCCGCAACCGCTTTTTCCGGATAAGCGGGATTATGATGCGGAAACGCGGAGATTCTGTCAGGCGGTACGTAAAACTCTTCTCCCTCTTTAGGAAGAAGATCCGAAACTTCCGGCTCATAAACATTTTTAGAGCTTTGCGGAAATTTACCTCTCCCTTCTTCAAGAAGTGTGCGTATAATGTCATCATCGTCATCAAAATCTTCCGGAATATCAGGCTTTTTATGCACCGGTTCAGGTTGTCTTTTAAATTCCGGCGCAGTGGGGGTGATATTTGATCCATAAGTGTTCTCAACTAGAGGAGGGGAAGATACCTGCTTGGAGGGTTGTTTCTTTGACAGCGGCGTTTTTTGGGGCGCAGCGTTTTTATCTAAATCCACAGCGGTCACCTCTATAAGGGGACGGGGAAAAAGCCCCAATCCTGTGGGTTTCATTATTTTACGAGTTGAGAGGATAACGGCATGAGGTCCCAGATCATTTTTAATCTGTTTAAGAGCCTCTTTCATGTCAGTTACTTCGTACTTTTTGATTTTCATTTATATAAATTCCACATATTTTTACGCTTTGGGCGCAACCGGTTCCCCAACCGGTATATCTAATGTCCCAAGCGACTCTATCTTCACATTCTCACCTATCTCATTATGAGATATAAGATTTATATGAGTAATATACTTGTCAACAAACCGTCTTAAAGGCAGACGCAGAGGCGGGGATACAACAAGCACAGGCGGCAGCCCCTGCGATATTATCTTGTCGCATCTTGCGATAAGCTCGGAAAGAACTTTTTTAGCAATCATCGGATCAATAATAATCTCTTTGCCGTCATCGGTCTGTTGCAGACTTTTCGCAAAAAGCTGCTCTATAGGAGACGGAAGGGTAAAAATATGCAATATACCGTCACTTCCGAGCACACTCTCCGTAATTTGCCTGCGGAGTGAAAAACGTACTTTTTCGGTAAGATAATCCACATCTTTTTGAGATGTCCCGAAAGTTGCAAGCGTTTCCAGTATAGTTTGCAGATTTCGTACAGAAACTCTCTCTCTTAAAAGATTTTGGAGAACCCTTGTTACAACGCCTATATCCAATATACCGGGAACAAGATCGTCCACTATCTTGGGATGTTTTTCTTTCAGTTTGGACAGCAAATCCTGAGCTTCCTGCCTGCCCAAAAGCTCATAAGCCTGCTGTTTAATAACTTCCGTCAGGTGCGTGGCTACGATAGTGGCTGGTTCTACGATTGTATATCCGGCAATATCAGCGTTTTCTCTCTCAATCGTCTCAATCCATTTGGCAGGCAGACCGAAGGCGGGCTCTTTCGCCTTAACCCCTTCAACATCCTCCAGACTGCCCGCAGGGTTCATCGCCATCAATTTATCAGGGTAAACCATTCCGCTTGCACATTTAACCCCTTTCAAAAGAAGGTTATATGAGTTTGTCTCAAGTTGAAGATTGTCCCTTATGCGCACAGGAGGCACTATAAACCCCATTTCCAGAGCAATCTGCCGTCTTATAGATTTGATCCTGTTCAGCAGCGTGCCGCCCTGATTAACATCTACAAGCGGAATTAAACCAAAACCTATTTCCAGTTCAAGCGTATCCATCTCAAGAAGGTCTTTGACCTCATCCTCTTCAGGCTTGGCGGCTTTATCCTCTTCCCCTTCCTCCGCCTTTTCTTCTTCGGCAATTTTATCCTTATTCTTTTTCATCATAAGGTAGCCGCTCAATATGAACACAAGAGCTATAAAAATAAATGAAAGTTTCGGCATCCCGGGCACAATGGCAAAGAAAAGCATAACGCCGCCCGAAATAAAGAGTATTCTGGCGTGTGGGAAAAGTTGGTTTGCAAGTTGTTTTGAAAGCTGTTCCTGTCCGCTGCCCGCGCGGGTGACAACTATACCTGCGGCTGTTGAAACAATAAGCGCCGGTATCTGGCTCACAAGACCGTCGCCGACCGTCAGGATCGTAAATGTGCTGGCTGCTATTGCTATAGACATACCGTTCTGTACAACGCCGACTACCAAACCTCCAATAATATCCACAGCCGTAATAATAAGCCCTGCGACGGCATCTCCGCGGACAAATTTGCTTGCACCATCCATTGAGCCGTAAAAATCCGCCTCCCTGCGCACCTCTTCACGGCGTCTGCGCGCTTCGTTTTCATCTATTACTCCGGCGTTAAGATCGGCGTCTATACTCATCTGTTTGCCGGGCATAGCGTCCAGTGTAAAACGCGCGGCAACTTCAGCTACTCTGCCTGAACCTTTTGTGATTACCATAAAGTTTACCAGTATCAGTATGGCAAATATAACAAGACCTACAACAAAATTACCGCCCACGACAAACTGCCCGAAAGCCATAATCACTTTCCCTGCGGCGTTTACGTTGCCTCCGTTAAGACCTCCGTTCAGAAGGATAAGACGGGTTGTCGCAACGCTCAGAGCAAGGCGGAACAATGTTGCCATAAGAAGAACAAAAGGGAACGATGAAAATTCCAGAGGCTTTATTATGTATAATGATACAAGCAGTATGATAACGCTCAAAGAGATGCTCAGCGTCAGCAAAACATCCATGATGACGGGAGGAACGGGAACTATCATCACAATGATAATTCCCAGAACCGCTATAGCAAGCGCCACATCGGTCTGCTGCCCGATTCGTCTGACAAAGTCCGGTACTGCCACCGGTATGGGTATATCCTTAACCATAAGATATCTTATATACCGCTTATGTTATATAATCAACTTTTTTCATCTGCGTCAGTTTTATATAAAAATAGTGTATACAGCTATATTAAAAAGAGTTAAATCCATATTTTTTAAAATTTTCCGGGAGGTATAATTGTAATGAAAAATCTTTTACTGATAATTGATCCGCAAAACGATTTTGTTTTGCCGGAGGGGCGCTGTCCGTAAAAGGGGCAAAAGAGGATATGGGCAGACTGGCGGAATTTATTTCACGCTGCAGAGGCAGTATAGACAAAATAGTTATTACAATGGATTCGCATATGCCAGTGCATATAGCTTAACCCGCATACTGGGCGATAAAACGGATGAATTCTGGGAATCCATGAAAGAGAAAGGGTTGACGACAACTGAAAGCGCTTTTTTCCCCGTAAGTTGAACTGCTGCAAACCGGACTATATGAATCCCCGCCTGCGCGGGGATTACGAATCGCTATTGGCTTATTTTTTAGAAACCCAGTCTGCCCATATCTTCTACAAGTTTTTTAACAGCGGAAACAGAGCTGTCAAACATAGCCTGCTCCTCAGCATTAAGCTGCATCTCCATAACCTTCTCCACGCCTGATTTGCCGAGAGTAGCCAGAATACCTACATAATAGCCGGTTATGCCGAATTCACCGTTTAATTTTGCACATACCGGAAGAGTCCTTTTTTCATCCCGCAGGATAGCTTCAAGCATCTGTACAGCGGCGGAAGCAGGGGAATAAAAGGCGGAACCGGTTTTTAAGAGCGCTACAATCTCTCCCCCCGCATCGCGGGTGCGTTTAACTATCTCTTCCATAACGCTTTTTGCCTTATCAGCGCTTTTATATTTGCGTTCAAGCTGTTCCATGACAGGTACGCCGTTTATATTAGCGTAACGCACAAGCGGAACCATCGTATCTCCATGACCGCCCAAAACGGGAGCTTTAATATCTTTAACGGAAACTCCCAGCTCCCATGCAAGAAATGTAGCGAAACGTGAAGAATCAAGCACCCCTGCCTGTCCTAAAACCCGTGAAGCGGGAAATCCGGTAGTTTTCTGCATCAAAGTAACCATAGCGTCAAGAGGGTTTGAAATTACAATAACTATAGAGTTCGGAGCGTAAGTTTTGATGTTTTCCCCGACACTTTGAATGATTTTTGCGTTTATAGTCAGAAGATCATCACGACTCATACCGGGTTTACGGGGAACTCCGGCGGTGACAATAACAACATCCGCGTCTTTCATATCCTTTACATCATTAGTACCCGCAACCTTTGAATCAAAGCCGTCAATCCCTGACGCTTCAGCAATGTCAAGTGATTTTCCCTGAGGCGCATCCGGAACAACATCGTACAAAACTATGTCTCCCAAACGCCTTACCGCGCAAAGCTGCGCCAGAACGCCGCCTATCTGTCCGCCACCAACAAGAACTATTTTCGGTACTGAAATACTCATACGCTGCCTCCTATAATTTGCATTGTATTATTAATAGCAAAGATTTTATAATAGGTAAATCTTTATTTTGCTGGAAGCCGAAAATACTGTACTCCATTTGCGAAACTTTACGGTAATTGTCAAGTATCTTTCTAAGAGCGCTCATACTCTATAATACCATTAACCAATCCTGAATAATTGCAAAGTCATTGATTATACAGCGCTTTTAAATTGTTCTGGGCATTGACATACCCCTTGTTTGCGGCTTTTATATACCATTCCGCCGCTTTTGCATAATCTTTTGGCACGCCCAAACCCAATCTGTGCATTTAACCCAAATTGCACCGGGCAGTGATATCCCCCTGATTTGCGGCATCTATATACGATTCTACAGTGGGCGAATATTTAACTATATTTAAAGCGGAAAAATCTTTCAGATGGTCCATATCAATATTTCCGTTATAATTATAACTGTTCATCCCTCTAAAATCAGGGGTAATCATACGGTCTTTCCCCAGTACAAAATAGGTATTGTTGTCCGAAAAAATCCGTTGCGTATTATCAATAACCTGACTATCGCCATTCAAAAACAGGATTTGAAATTCGTTAATCAGATTCATAACTTTAATATTTGAAAACAGGTTATCTATCACATTCAGAGCTTTTTCCCCTTCATGATTGAATGTGTACATTTTTGAGCTGTTATCTATATTCTTCAGTACCACCGCATCCGCCTGAACGGCATTTTTACTGATAACGGCGCGTATTTTTATCATCCCCGTTTTTTCATCAAAACCGACTATTATCTCTGAGGAGGTTATATAGCCTACGGATTTAGTTAATATTTGTTCCTCAATTAACTCTCCCCCTTTTATATGCATCGTAGTGTCCACTAAAACGCCAACAGCTTGCTGTACAACATTGATATACGCATCATTTAGCGCTTCATCTTTTGTGGGACCGTAACCTATCCCTTATACAGTTATTGAACTGTTTTTTACGCCGGTTCCATCCCCTTTTGTTTTCTGCGCTGAAACAGATGCGGCAAGTATTATAAGCATTAAGACAAGAACGGTCTTTTTCATTCGGTCTCTCCGTCTTTATTATCACTTTCTTTGTTGTATTCAAGAAGAAACAATGCGGCGTTCAGTGACTTGTCAGCTTCTATCAGCCATTTACCTTCAGTTTTGTTTAAATTCAGTATAACTGTTCTGGTTTTTTTCAAGGCATACGGAGACTGGATCTCTCTTAAGATTAATGCGTTTAACGCATCATCCGTTATATCATCAGCAGACAAGCCTTCATCTTCAAGCGTTTCCGGCATAGTCATAATAAAACCCTGAATTGTCTGTAAAAAATCAACAGCCATTATGTCTGCGCTGACTATAGCGGTGGCGCCCGTCTGATTGGTCACCTTTATATCGGCAATCTCAAAGGTGCTAAAATATCCATCTAACAATGTATTTATGTCATCAAACACAGGCGCGTTAAGAAAAGTATGCGCTTTTTCATAATCAGCCTGTTTCAGATTTTGAAAAAATGCGGCGACAACCTTATTAGGTTTTGAAAACTCACTACACGCAACGATACCTGTCATAAAGTGACAGTAAAAAAAATAAAACAAGTTTTTTCATTCATACCCCTCAGAATATTTATTATTTCAGCATTTTTTGATATTCTTGTAGCGATTTTGGTCCCGTTCCCCCCTTTTTGGCTGCTATAATCCCGTTTATCCCCGCAAGCGCGCCGGACAAAGTGGTTACATACGGTATATTATACCGGATTGCTGTCATTCGCAGTGTAATGCCGTCAATTTTACTTTTTTTCCCCCCGGGTGTATTTACGATAAGCGAAAGTTTGTTGTTGATAAGCAGATCGGATATATTCGGTCTGCCTTCCCCCTCTTTATATACAAAATTTGTATTTACTCCGTTTTCTTTCAGGAATTTGTGGGTTCCTGACGTGGCATATATTTCAAAACCGGCTTCGACATAACCGTTAGCGATCTTTAATGCAACGGAGTCTTTTTTGTCCAGTGAAATAAGTACCTTGCCGGATGTAGGCAGCGGCTGACCAACCGCTTCCACGGCTTTAAAAACTGCAAGTTCCAGTGTGGGGGCTATTCCCATAACTTCACCCGTTGATTTCATCTCAGGTCCAAGCAAAGGGTCTGTATCGGTAAATTTATCAAACGGCAGCACCGCTTCTTTTACTGCGTAAAACGGCGGTTTGACTGTTTTCAAATTAAAATCTGACAGTGATTTGCCTGCCATGAGTAGGGTTGCAATCTTCGCTATCTGAATACCGCAGACTTTTGATACCAGCGGTATTGTGCGCGATGCTCTGGGATTTGCCTCCAATACATAAATTATGTCCCCTGAAATAGCGAACTGTACGTTTATAAGCCCTGTTACATTAAGCTCTAAAGCGATGCGGCGCATATAGTCATATATCTCCGCCTGCTGTTTTTCTGTAATCAGTACTGGAGGGATTATAGCCGCGGAATCACCGGAGTGTACCCCAGCCTCTTCAATATGTTCCATTATTGTGGGAATAAAAACGTCTTTACCGTCGCATAGTGCGTCAGCTTCACACTCCAAAGCGTGAGACAGGAACTTGTCAATCAGCGCCGGTCGCTCCGGCGTCAGATCCGTAGCTTCACTGATATATTTACGCAATCCGTCATCGTCATAAACAATTTGCATGCCTCGTCCTCCTAAAACGTAAGACGGGCGCACCATAACAGGGTAGCCTATATCTCCCGCCACGCTAAGCGCTTCACTTTCCGCAAATGCCATGCCGGATTCAGGCATCTTTATATTTAGATATTCCATCATGCGTTTAAAAAGGTCTCGGTCTTCGGCTGTCGCTATGACGGATGGTTTTGTGCCCAAAATATTCAACCCTGCTTCTTCAAGTTTGTGAGCGATATTAAGGGGGGTCTGCCCTCCGAACTGTACTATTGCCCCAATCGGGTTTTCCCTGCGGTAAACTTCATAAACATCCTCTACAGTAAGCGGTTCAAAATATAGCCTGTCAGATGTATCGTAATCAGTGGATACCGTTTCCGGATTACAGTTTATCATAACTGTTTCATATCCGGCATTATGCATAGCAACAGAGGCGTGTACACAGCAATAGTCAAACTCTATCCCCTGTCCGATCCTGTTCGGACCGCCTCCTAAAACCATTACCACCTCTTTGGTTCTTTTGTGCGCGCCCCATACAGCGCTGCCCTTATTATAGCTTGAGTAGTAATATTCCGGCACAGATCCGTTTTTATCCGGATTTGTGCCGCTGACCGGCACAAATCCATATACTGGGAGGTAGCTTTTCTTTTCCCTTTTCATACGGATAGCGCTTTCGGAAACTTTCAGCAAATCGCCCAGATACTTATCGGCAAACCCATACTGTTTAGCCTTTAGCAGTAATTCATCCGGCAGGTTGCTTATACTGTAGCGGGAAAGTATCTCTTCCAATTCCATAATTTGCCATATTTCCTCAAGAAACCACTCTTTTATCAATGTCAATTTGTGTATTTCTTTAACAGTAAGCCCTTTGCGCATAGCCTCGTATATAATCCACATACGTTCGCTGGACGGGTTCCACAAAAGCGCTGAAAGTTCCTCTTTGGTTTTTTGGCGGTATAATGCTATGCCGAGTCCGAATCTGCCGTTTTCAAGGGACCGGATCGCTTTCATGAAAGATTCTTTAAATGTATTGCCTATGGAAAGCACTTCGCCTACTGCTTTCATTTGTGTGCCTAGTATATCTTTCTCCCCTTTGAACTTTTCAAAAGCCCAGCGGGCAAACTTGAGCGCTATATGTCCGCCGGACGGCGTATATTTGTCAAGGGAGCCGCATTTATAATAAGGCAGTTCGTCAAGGGTATAACCGACAGCCAATTTAGCGGAAACATAAGCGATCGGGAAACCGGTCGCTTTTGATGCCAAAGCGGATGAACGCGATGTGCGCGGGTTTATCTCTATTATTACTATTCTGCCGGTTTTGGGATCGTGCGCAAACTGTACATTTGCTCCTCCTATAACGCCTACAGCGCGGGCAATATTATATGCGTGTATTTGGAGGCGTTCCTGAGTGGGTTTGTCAATGGTTAACATCGGGGCAACGCAGATGGAATCACCTGTATGTACCCCCATAGGATCAATATTTTCTATGAAACAGACGGTAACAATTTGGTCTTTTGCGTCACGTACTATTTCAAGTTCCAGTTCTTCCCAGCCGATGACGCATTCCTCTACCAGAACCTGATGGATCATGCTGAAACTGAGACCCCGCGCCACTACAGCGCGCAGCTCTTCAGAGTTGTAAACAATACCGCCGCCTGTGCCTCCGAGAGTGTAGGCAGGGCGTATTACTACAGGATAACCCATTTCCGCGGCTATTTTTTCAGCTTCGTCAATAGTGTAAGCGGGTACGCTGCGCGCGGTTTCAACGCCGGCGCTTTTCATGGTCTCCTTGAATATGATCCTGTCTTCCCCTTTTTCAATGGCGTCCAGTGTGATGCCGATAACTTCAACATTATATTTTTTTAATATCCCTGCTTTATGAAGTCCTATAGTGAGGTTTAATCCAGTTTGTCCGCCAAGGTTTGGCAGAAGCGCGTCAGGTAGTTCTCTTGAGATAATCTCCTCAAGTCTTTTTATGTTCAGTGGTTCAATGTATGTTGAATCAGCCATGTCGGGGTCGGTCATAATGGTTGCCGGATTAGAGTTGACAAGCACGATCTTGTAACCGGACTCTTTTAGCGCTTTGCATGCCTGTGTACCTGAATAGTCAAACTCACACGCCTGACCAATAACAATAGGACCGGAACCGATGATAAGAATCTTTTTTATATCTTCCCTTTTGGGCACAACCATTACCTCTTAATATTTTTTAACATTATAGATAGTAAGAAATTTCTACGCAATATGCAATTTGCTCGCGTCCCCTTTTTTGAGAGCAATGTAATGCGATTAAAAAGTTGTCTAAAATTTTAGGATATGCTATTATATTTTTTGCAGAAATAACTATATTTATATTTTATATAGGCGGCTGACACAAGCCGCCGTTACTATTTAAAGGTGAAATTGATGAGCCGGAACCGTTTTACCAAAGAGCCAGCGTTAAATCCCAACGCCTCGACAGTATTACAGAAACGTTATTTACTGAAAGATGACTCAGGAATGATCAGAGAGACGCCTAAAGAACTTTTTATCAGAGTAGCGGAAAATATTGCGCTGGCTGAAAAAATCTTTGATCCTAATGCTGATGCCGCTAAATATGCGGAAGATTTTTATAACGAAATGACGGAGATGAATTTTTTGCCCAATTCTCCAACCCTTATGAACGCAGGCAGTGAGCTTCAGCAGCTTTCCGCGTGTTTTGTACTGCCGGTTGAAGATTCTCTGGACGGGATATTTAACGCTGTAAAATATACTGCTATGATTCATAAATCCGGCGGCGGCACAGGATTTTCATTTTCCCGTCTGCGTCCCAAAGATGATGTTGTAAAAACAACAAAAGGCGTATCTTCCGGTCCTGTTTCCTTTATGAGCGTATTTGACGCGGCAACGGAAACAATTAAACAGGGGGGGGCCCGCAGAGGCGCCAATATGGGGATACTGCGCGTTGATCACCCTGATATCATGGACTTTATTCACTCAAAGAAAGATAAATCCAAACTTACCAACTTCAACATATCCGTGGGTATAACTGAAGAGTTTATGAAAGCTGTTAAGGATAATAGAGAGTATAATCTTTACAATCCAAAAAACAAAGCAAAAACGTCATCGATTAGCGCGGCAAAGGTATATAACGAGATGGTGCAGCTTGCGTGGGAAGGTGGAGATCCGGGGATTATCTTCCTTGACCGCATAAACAGGGATAATCCCACTCCGGCGGAAGGGGAGATTGAAAGTACAAACCCGTGCGGCGAACAGCCTCTGCTGCCTTATGAATCATGCAACCTCGGATCTGTAAATCTTGCCAACTTCGTGAAAGGGCGCGATGCTGACTGGGATAAACTTCGCAAAACAGTGCGTACAGCTGTCCGTTTCCTTGATAATGTAATTGAGATGAATAATTACCCTATTCCCGAAATTGAGAGCATGACCAGAAAGAACCGTAAAATAGGTCTTGGCGTCATGGGTTGGGCAGATATGCTGGTTATGCTGGAGATTCCGTATAATTCCGGTAAAGCTGCCTCTTTTGCGGAAAAAATTATGCAATTTATCCGTGATGAGGGGCGTCTAGCATCTGCGGAACTGGCGGTAAAACGTGGCAACTTCCCCGGTTTTGACGCCAGCGTTTACCCTGAATTAGGGTTTAAGAATATGCGTAACGCTACGATTACCACCATAGCGCCCACAGGTACCATAAGCATTATAGGCGGAGCTTCCAGCGGCATTGAACCTTTTTTTGCACTGGCGTTTTACCGCAACGTAATGGATAACAACAAACTGACAGAGGTAAATCCGCTTTTTCTTAATGTTTCAAAACGGGAAGGGTTTTATTCGGAAAAGCTGCTCAATGCAATCGCGGAAAACGGTTGTATCAGTGACAGCGATGATGTACCCGCCAGATGGAAAGACATCTTTGTAACCGCCCACGAAATAACTCCTGAATGGCATGTGAAAATGCAGGCGGCTTTCCAGAAATACACCGATAACGCAGTCAGCAAGACTGTCAACTTCAGCGAGAATGCGACAGTTGACGATGTACGCTCGGTGTATGATTTATCTTACGAGCAGGGATGCAAGGGGGTTACAATTTACCGCGACGGCAGTCGGTCGGGACAGGTGATAAACGTAGGCATTAAGGGGAGTGAGACTGCCAATGCGGGCGCCGCGGTACCGTTACTCACGGAGAGTTATGCTCCGCGTCCGCGCCCCGATATGCTTATAGGAAAAACAATAGAAATGGTTACCGGCTGCGGCAAAATGTATGTCACTATCAATCAGGACGAAAAGGGGAGAATTTTTGAAGTATTCATTCATATAGGGAAAGCCGGTGGATGCGCCCAGAGCCAAAGTGAAGCGATAGGAAGGCTTATATCGCTGGCTTTACGTTCCGGCAGTGAACCGGAACTTATTATACGACAGCTTAAATCTATATCCTGCCATAAAAAGAGCGGGTTTGGACCAAATGCTGTGATGTCATGCGCGGATGCTGCGGCAAGAGCGCTAGAAAGAGCCATATCCACACCGATAGAGTTTACAACAATAGTCACAAAACCACTCAGCGTTGAAACCTTTATAGAGGAGTACGAAAAAAAGAGCGCCATAGCAGGGAAAAAAAAGGTAAACATCGGCGCCTGCCCCGAATGCGAAGGACCTATAGAGTATATTGAGGGGTGTAATATGTGTTATTCATGCGGCTATTCTCATTGCAGCTAAAATTGGCGGACAGAATGGCTTGCGATTCGGAAGGCGCGGCAATAATGGTTGTTTATTCTGGATTGCTTCGTCACTGCGTTCCTCGCAAAGACAAGTGGAACTGCTATAATCCTCAAAATGGATAATCAGAAATATATATTCTTTGTTCCAACCAAGAAAGAAGCGTCATCTATTTTTAGATCCGAGCGCTTTATTGAGACCGATGGTTTTATTTATCTTAAAGACGTTCCGCATACCGTCGCAATAACAGGGATTGGCAAGGTCAATGCGGCAATTACCCTGACGAAATATCTTTGCAAAGATTTGTTAAACGGCAGTTTGCCGCTTCTTATAGGTATTGCCGGCGCTTACAGGGAATCCGGGCTTTCCGTAGGCGATGTAGTTATGGTTAGAGACGATTTTTTTGCGGATGATGCCCTGCTGACTGAAAATACTATAAAAAGCACGGATGAGTTGGGTTTCCCTGTATGCGAGGGTAATAAGGTCTGTTGTTGCTCCGCCTCTTATAGCTTACCGGTATGTGACGCCAATACAGTGTCTTTAATTTCAGGAACAAATCAGTTAGCGCAACTTTACCGCAATAAAACAGGGGCATCCATAGAATCCATGGAGGGTGCGGCATTTGCTTTGGCAGCGGCATCTTTTGGGATAAAAACAGCTCAGGTGCGTGCGGTATCAAACTACTGCGGGGCAAGGGACGCTCAGGAGTGGGATACAAAAAGAGCGTTTGTTGCGCTTCGTAATTTTGTAAATACCGAATTTTCCATAAGTAACGAGCATATATAGATCTTTTTATTCAGCTTCCCCTTTTGATGTCTTGGCACGCAAATTGCTTAAAAATTCAGTGAGGTGTGTTATGGATATGATGAACGGAATTTTTAATAAAACCAGAACAAACGATCTTGGGTTCGCTTTAGATACATTGTCGGTAAAAAATACACAGATTACTAGGAATGTAGCCAATGCGGACACTCCGTACTACAGGTCAAAAAAGTTGGTATTTAAAGAGGTTATGGCGGAATATTTTTCCCAGGGCGGTGTAAATAAACTCTATGTCACCAATGAAAAACATATTCAGCCTTTTTCAGACCCCATAAACCCGAAAGATTTTGTCCGGAGGCAAAACAACCCGTCGCTGCGCACAGACGGTAACGACGTAAACCTTGACTTTGAAATGAGTGAACAGGCTCAGAGTACTATTCTGTATTCTATGCTGACTGAAATGTCCGGAAGTAAATTTGCCACAATGAAAGAAATATTACGCACGAGGTGATAGGCTATGAGTTTTTTTAGTGTAATTGATACAGCGGCGACAGGGTTATCGGCACAAAGGATACGTATAAATGTTATATCATCCAATGTAGCAAATGCCAAAACTACACGCACAGAAGAAGGGGGACCATACCGCAAGAAAAATGTGATCTTTGAGCAGGTTCTTCACGGGCAGCACAAGGGTGGAGTGAAAGTACAGAAAATACTGCCTGATTTCAAGCCGCCAATGCTTGTTTACGAACCGTCACACCCTGATGCAAATGAAGAGGGGTATGTAGCTTATCCGAACATCAACCCCATTGAGGAGCTTGTTAATATGCTTGAGGCATCCCGTTCCTATGAAGCGAATGTAACGATTGTAAACACTGCAAAACAGCTTGCGCAGCAAGCTATAGGAATAGGTCAAAGATAAAATATTGAAATATATAAAAAAACTGCTTGTATTATATAATTATTGTGTTATAAGTAAAACAATTGGAGTTGTTTATGGCTGATTTATCTAAACTGGACGCGCTTTTACCCCAAAGTATCGGGTTTGACGGTAAAACGTTGACTTCATCTGCCGCGGGTAAGCCGGATGACGGCAACTTTTCCGATATTCTTAAAAGCGCTCTGAACAGTGTGAATAACGCTCAATATGAAGCTGATCAGGCGGTTAAACGGGTGCTTAGCGGTGAGTCTGACGATATTCATGATACAATGATCGCTTTGCAAAAAGCCGATGTTTCGCTGAAGATGATGCTGGAAGTGCGGAATAAAATATTAGAAGCTTATCAAGAGGTTATGCGGACGCAGATTTAATATCTGTGAATATTTAATGCCAAGCCTCGGGAGTGCTTGCTGCTTATGGCTCTTCGCGGAGTGATAGAACAGTTTGTAGAAACCATAAAAAAACTTACCCTTTTACAAAAGGTATCTCTTTTGGCGGCCACAGTGGCGGTTTTTGCTGTGGTGGTTGTACTCATACTATGGGCAAATAAGCCTGTCTATAAAACTTTATACACCGATGTACAGGAACAGGACCTTAAAGATGTTACCTCTGCATTGAACGGGAAAAAAGTTCCATATCGCGTTGTTGACAGTAAAACCGGCAAAGCTATTGAAGTTCCCCCTGAAGATGTTTATGAAACACGTATTGCATTGGCTCTGGAAGGCTTGCCTAAAGATCAGGGTGTAGGGTTTGAGCTTTTTGACCAATCCAAACTTGGGGAGACTGAGCATGCGCAGAATGTAAATTATTTGCGGGCTCTTCAGGGTGAGCTTGCGCGCACAATCACTACAATGGATGAAGTTGTGCAGGCGAAAGTACATCTGTCCATACCTAAGGACAGAATTTTTGTAGCTGATGATGATGACTCTAAAGCGTCAGTAGTAATCCGTTTTAAAAAAGGCGTTTCATTCCGCCCTGAGCAAGTTAAAGCGATAAGCCACCTTGTGGCTGCCGCTGTACGCGGACTGAAACCGGAAGCTGTTCAAATTATGGATACAAACGGCAATCTGTTGAGCGAATTTATGAGCGAGGATCAAAGTGCGCTTATGATTACTCAGTCACAGCTTGAACAGCAGCGTCAGATGGAAAAGGAGATTGAAAGAACTCTTAGGACCTTTCTTGCTACCGCTTTGGGTATAGAAAATTATGTTGTTAAAGCCAATGTTGAGATGGATTTTAATAAAAAAGAGATCATGAAGGAAGAGTTTGCCGACACGCCTGTTTTGCGTTCCCAGCATTCGCTGGACATATACGCCAAAAATATGGGCAGAGGTCCTATGGGAATCCCGGGGGTTGAATCTAACCTTGCGGAACCGGATCTTCTTATTGACGGAATTTTTTCCGAATATTCAAAGAGTGAGGAAACCCAAAACTTTGAAATATCAAAAACGGTCACTCACGAGCAGAAAAACTCAGGCGAAATTAAGCGTTTAACGATCTCTGTGATTGTGGATGATAAATCTGAACTCGCAGAGCAGGACGGAGTTAGAAGTATAGTTAAACGACCGCGTTCAGGCGATGAACTCGCAAAGATACGCACCGCGGTCGCTTCCGCGGTGGGATTTAATGAAAACAGGGGGGATATTGTTGATGTAACCAATATTTCTTTTGATACAACGGAAGATTTGATTGATTCTGTTAGTGAAAAGAAGGAAAAGTATATGGAATTAGCCAGTATAGTTGCAAAGTATGCCAGTGCGATAGTTATAATTATTCTGTTTTATCTCCTGCTAATAAGACCAATCCTTAAGAGGCTTGAAAAGGCTAAAGAACTTGATGATGATATGATGGGAGAATCTGCTATAGACGCACAGCTTGCCAGCCTTGATATCTCAATCGGTGATGAATCAGGATTTCCCAAAACTCTTGAGGAGCTTGAGCGTGAAATTGAATCAGAGTTGGATGAAAGCGTGCCTGTGAACGTTGAGGCTGTAAAATCAAAAGTAATGTTGAAGAAAATTGAAGAAGGAGCGACCGAAGATCCTGAGATGATTGCTAACCTTGTGAAGGCTTTGATTAAAGGGGGATAACAATATGCCTAAAGACATACCTACATCGATAGCTCAATTAATCGGCAATACCCCCGCCACCATTGGAATGAAAAAGGCTGCCATACTGATGATAGCTTTAGGTGAGGATATGTCGTCCAAAATAATGGCATTTCTGGATGATGAAGAGGTATCCGATCTCTCAAAAGAGATAGCGCTAACTAAAGTAGTCCCGCCAGAGCAGATTGATGATGTTATAGAAGAATTTTACAATATGATGCTGGCTAAAAAGTTTATAGCCAAAGGCGGACTTGAGTACGCAAAATCAGTGCTTGTAAAATCATTAGGACCTGAACGCGCCCGTAAGATCATTGATAGACTTACCAAAATGCTTGAGCAATCAAGTGGTTTTGAATTTCTTACAAAAATAGATCCGAAACAGCTTGCCAAGTTTATTATGAATGAACACCCGCAAACAATCGCCCTGATTCTGGCGCATCTTGACCCATCCCACGCGGCGGAGTCAATGGCGCAACTACCGGAAGATCTTAAAGCTGAGGTGGCAGTCCGTATAGCCAACCTTCAGGATATATCTCCTACAGTTGTCCGTACACTATCAAAAGTTTTAGAGGACAGATTTGAAGCGCTTTCTTCATATAATGTTGAGGTCGGAGGCGTAAAATCTGTCGCGGAGATATTCAACCGGATGGACAGGGTTACAAGCAAAGCGACCTTGGACAGGCTGGAAAAAGATTCTCCCGAGCTTGTCGCTAAAATCCGCGATATGATGTTTGTATTTGACGATATCAAGCTGCTAGGCAAAGCGGCTGTACAGGAAATTCTGAAAAAAGCTGATAAAAAAGTGCTTACCCTTGCTCTGAAAGGCGCTGATGAAGATACAAAACAGCGATTTTTTGAAAATATGTCCAAACGCGCCGTGGAAGCTATGACGGAAGAGATGGAGTATATGGGACCGGTGCGTCTGAAAGATGTGGAAAAATCTCAGCATGAAATTGTCGCCATCGTCAGGGAGCTTGATGAGGAGGGTACTATCAGTATTGGCGGCGGTGAGGAAGATAAGTTTGTTTGATTTGCATTTTGTATAAAATGGCGGCGTAAATGTCAAAAATATTAAAAAGTAACTCTACAAAAAAAATTGATACCTATGATGTAGCACAGTTTGCTGCGGCTGAACGCGGGAGAAAAGATTTTGTCCTCAGCCATTTTTCCGCAGATGAACTATCGGTACAGGAAAAGGCTGAAACAACACAAAATGATCCCAACCCACAAAAAAAATATTTTTCGGCGCCGTCATCTTACGCCGATAGCAGACCAAGCGCTCCACGGCTTTTTGCCGCTTATGAGGATGACGGACCGTCCTACGCCCCGCCACAGGCAACTGAAGCGCCCGCAAGACCACGGCTTTTTGCCGCTTATGAGGATGACGGACCGTCCTACGCCCCGTCAAACAACCCTGACATCAATAAATCCGCTGATGGTTTTCAGGAAATGCCGTTGGCTAACGTTTCATTAGATGATTTAAAATTGCTGGAATCTCAAAAAATGGTAGCGGAACAGAACGCGGCAAAGGTTGCCGTTGAAAATGAACTGACTTCTGTAAAAAATCAACTGACGCAAGCTATTTCTGAAAAAGAAACTGTTCAGCTGCAACTTAAAGAGGTTCGGGACGGGCTTGAAAAAGAGAGGGAAAAAATCAGGCAAGAAGGGTATGAAAAAGCACGCGCTGAATTTGAAGAAAAAGAACAAAAACGTTATAACGCCGAACGCGCCGATTATATGACATCTGTCTCCAAAAGCTGGAATGAGGCGGTTGCGGAGATAAAAAAGATTGATGACACCTTAAAAACTGTGGATAAGGAGATGCCTGAGATAGTGGTCGCTTATGTACGGGAGATTATCGGCGCAGAACGTAAGCTTAATGATAGATTAATTACAAACGTAATACAAGGAGCGCTGTCGCGGCTTAAAGATCTTCAGCAAATCGTTTTTACTGTCAATCCTGATGATGCCGCGGCAGTGTCAGAAAAGTTTCCGCAGCACGGTATAGCTATAGACGCCAATATTCCGAAAGGCAGTGTAAAAACACGCACCAAGATCGGAGATATTGATCTGAGCATTGACAAATGGGTAGAAAACCTGGAAAAGCAAATTAATGAACAACTTGCAATTTCTCAAAACAATAACGCCCCATAAAGAATTAACATATAGCGGACATATCACTAAAATTGTCGGAATGACAATAGAGGCAAATGGGCCTCTTTTAGGCATAGGTTCACGGTGTGCGATAACCACAATAAACGGCGGAAAAATACCGGCGGAAATTGTGGGATTCAAAGAAAACCGGATAATACTGATGCTTTACGGCGAAAGTGATATGATTGCCCCCGGCAGTGAAGTTACAAGCATAAAAAACAGCATAGATATAAATGTGTCTGAAGCTATGCTGGGCAGGATATTGGACGGTCTGGGCGAACCTATTGATAATAACGGTCCCCTGCCCAAAGGGGATCCTGCCCCTATTTATGCGGCATCCCCGGATCCGATGGGCAGAAAAGTAATCAAAGATGTTATAACCACTGGAATAAAAGCCATAGATGGGCTTATGACTACAGGGACCGGTCAGCGGGTAGGGATATTCGCAGGAAGCGGCGTGGGTAAAAGTGTTCTTTTAGGCATGATTGCCCGTAATACCAATGCGGATATAAACGTTATCGCCCTTATCGGAGAACGTGGGCGTGAAGTGCGTGAGTTTATTGAACGGGATTTAGGTCAGGAGGGGCTTAAACGAAGTGTGTTGGTTGTAGCCACCGGAGATAAAGCTCCGCTTGTGCGCCGTATGGGAGCGTTTTTAGCCACCGCGATAGCGGAGTATTTCAGAGATCAAGGCAAACAGGTGATGTTTATGATGGACAGTGTTACCCGTTTTGCGATGGCGCAAAGGGAGATCGGGCTGGCTATGGGAGAACCTCCCGCCACAAAGGGTTACACACCGTCAACATTTTCCCTGCTTCCTAAATTGCTTGAACGGGCGGGAACCTGTTCAGGGGAAGGAAGTATAACAGGGCTTTACACTGTGCTTGTAGAGGGAGATGATATGAACGATCCTATAGCCGATACAGTCCGTTCCATAATAGACGGACATATTGTCCTGAACCGTATGCTTGCTGCCCGCAATCACTTCCCTGCGATAGATGTGCTTAGCAGCGCGTCAAGATTAATGAAAGAGATAGTTTCCGATGAGACTTTCAGCTTGGCGGGAAACTTCAGGGATTTGCTCGCCACATACAGGGAAGCTGAAGACCTTGTGAATATAGGCGCGTATGTGGCAGGTTCAAATCCGAAAATAGACGAATCATTGAAAAAAATTAACGCTATTAACGCTTTTTTACAGCAAAAGATGAGCGAAAATTTTTCATATAATGATACGGTGCAGATGATTTCATCGATAGTTTTGGCAAGATAACAGTATAAGAATATGCAAAAAAAATTCAAACTTGAAAAAGTTCTTAATTACCGCAGCCTTATTCTGGAAAAAGAGAAGGCGCAGCTTGCTGTGCTTGCCCAGCAGGAACAGACAATAATTAAAGAGATAAAGAATATTATGTCGGTAATTGCGCAGAAACAGCGGGAGATGTCGGAAGCGCAAGCGGAAGGCGATTTAAATATGACGCAAATGTACCAGAAATATATAACGAAACTTGAAGGGATGCGAAACCAAATGCAGACAAAACTCGCGCAGCACCGTCAGGTAATGCACAAACAGAAAACGGCTACGGTTAAAGCGTATCAAAGCAAATCCATAATAGATAAACTGTATGCGCGCCATAAAGCCGCGTATAATTCATTTTTGGACAAGGAAGAGGCTAAAGTTGTGGAAGATATAATTACTACAAGAAAAGCTTCTGCCATAAACAGCGAATAACAGGAAGGCGCCTATTTATGTATAATAAAATAATAATAACTGTTCTCATTGCGTTAACGGCAACATATGTATGCGCGCAGACAGGATTTTCAGCAGATAATGTAAATCTGGTGGATATTCAGGAAGCGACAAAAAAGATCCGTGAGAAAGAGAGGGAACTGCTTGAAAGGGAGCAGATTATTAACGCCCGTGAAGATTCGCTGAAAGTAATGGAGCAGGATATTATCTCTAGAGAAGAGGATTTGAAAAAGATCAGGCAGGAGATTACGGCGCGTATGGATCAGATTGATGCCGGAAGCAAAGAGGATCTGGATAAACTGGCAAAAATTTACTCTTCAACTAAAGCTAAAAGCGCCGCAAGCATACTAATAAAGATGGATCCGGAAAAAGCGGCGGCTATTTTACGCAAGATAACCCCTATGAATTCCGGCAGAATAATGGCGGAAATAGGGAAACAGGACCCCGACTATGCGTCACGCCTGACGGTTAGCCTCAGCGGGGATAAAGCCAAAAATATGGCGCCTGTAGATATTCAGTAGCGCCATAGGATGAACCTCCCTTTTGACGCATTTCCCGGGGCTGATTTTATAAGGAGGCTCTCGCCGGATATACTGCCTAACAGAGTAAGGGAAGAACAGACCCGCCTGAAAGTCCCGTGCCTTGGGGAGATGGGCTGCCGGTTTCTTTGGCTTTGCGCCGCTATGAAACAGCCTGAAAAAATTATTGATATAGGCGCAGGTATTGGAGCGTCAACTCTTTCTCTGCATTTTGGCGCGCCGTTTGCAGAGATAACTGCGCTGGAAGCAAATAAAGAACGCGCGGAATCTTGTTGTAAAATCATTGAAAACAACCCGCGCATAAAAGTGTATTTTACCATGGCGGAAGATTTTCTCAAATCTGCTGATAACAGCTACGATCTGGCATTTATAGACAGCGTAAAGAAAGACTATACAGGGATTTGGCATTTTCTGCGCCCGAAATTAAACGCCGGAGCGGTGGCAATATTTGATGATGTATTGCTGCACGGGTTTACAATGGAAAGTGAAGCCACTGTGCCGCTGAAATACCGTGAAGGAAGACGCGAGCTGAGGGCATTCCTCTCGGAAATATCTTCAGACAGCTCTTTACAGAGCCAAATTATTCCTCTGGACGGCGGTATGTTAGTTGTTGCCTTTAAAGATAATCCACTTATCACGGGCTGCAATCTATAGCTTTATTTTTGCGATCAAACTGTCTCGCGTACCCCCAAAATTTTTGAGAGCAATTCCGTAAAATATTGAAAATATTGAGAAATATTGAACAAATTGATTGAAAGAGTCTCTTTATGATGTTACAATGATTGTGATAAAAAA
>JAIRQX010000056.1 GCA_031256375.1 Deferribacteraceae bacterium | reverse complement strand
TGTGGGCGCGGTAGTTGCCTATAACCGCTTCTACCAAATACAGACCCGGCTGCAATGCGCCGACCGGAATCATTACGTTACCCGGCGAGTCCTTGATAAAGTTGGAACTGCTGCCCTCCAGGTTCACTCCCTGAGGCGGCTGTATGGTTTTTGCATCCCAAATAGGATAGCGAAAACGCGATACCAAGTCATAGCCCGGCAGCGGCGCAAAATGTGACGCCGGTTCAAACTTTGTTGACGCGCCAACCTGTTCGCCGAGTTTAAATTCAGGTTTTGCTTTTGTCACTTCGTTGCGCGCTGAAAACGAAAATACCCGCTGCCACGCGCGCCGTGATGTGCTGAACCAGCGATCCCAGAGATAACGCAGTGTGTTGGTCAGCCCTTCGCCTTTGTAATTTGGCTTAATATCCAACCGCCGCAGATTTTTTTGCGCTTTCAGAAAAGGCAGCGGATTCGGTATGCGGTACACCACAATATCTGCGCCGCCATAGCTTTGCAGTTCCTGCTGGAATTCACGCCCCGGCGCTTCCAGACGCACCTGCGCAACCTGACTGCTGCCGAAACTAGCGTCGGAAAGCAGGAAAAATGGTTGCCCGCGCGCGAATGAGGAGTAATCGTAATAACTAGGTTTAGGTCCGCTTAGTGTAGCGTTTGCGCTAATATTACTCTGGATGCGATACTCATCATCCGCCCGCGCGGACATAATGTTTAAACTCAGAAACAGCGTCAGAAAAGCGGTGAAAACAAATAACCGTTGCATGGCAATGCTTATTTGAGTTTTATTGTTAATCAGCATTAAAAGCCTCCTGTGAAAATGAACAAAATTTGCATTACAGATCTCATGGCGTCAAAAAGTTAAAACGGAATACTCCCACAAAATTTGGGTTGCCGTCAAACGGTTGCCAGCGGGAGTCTTTCCATTGCATAAGGTCGGAAACTGACACCGCGCGTAACCCATTATCGGTTGGCGTGACAGCGCCAGTGTGATAGGCAATGTACCGGTCGAGCCAGATCATCAGATGCTGGTCGTCGCCCTGATCAAAAAACAGCAGATCGCCTGGCAACGCTTTATTAACGTCACGCGACACAAAAGCGCTGTTGTACTGCACGAGCGCAACGGCAGACGCATAAGCGCCCAAGCTTCCGTCACTGCGCGTCCATCGTTCAGCAAGCGTGCGCCGCCGTGCATCTAAGTTCAGCTCTGGCGGCAAACGGCTTGAATTAACTGCATCGTGCAACCCATTCGCTTTCAGCCAATGGGCGTTGTGATCGCGCAGCGCTTGTAAGGCGGCAAAACGCACCAGCCCCGCACAATCGCGCTGTGTCCAGCGCGGCGAGGGACCTTGGCTGATTTGCTGATCTACTATATACACGAACCAAGCGCGAAAGACCGCTGATTGTTTGGTCGTGAGAACCTCATTATCTGACTTGGGCGCTGTCAGCGCACGCGCCGGAAACACGAGCGCAACGCTCAGTATGACTGCCGCCAGCGCCGCGTATCTATGGAAGAGCCTGCCGCGCATCGTTAATATTCCTCTGTGTTTTTACCATCCGGTCTGTCAAAAGAAGCGTCATTGTCTTGCAGACCTTTACCTATCGGCTTTTCAAAATTCCATTCCATAGGAACCCACCCTGCCGAAGTTGGGAGCGTTGCAGGCAAACTCAAGGTTAAAGGCGGATAAGTGGCTGCCGCTTGTAGCTTCGGCAGTAAATGCGTCCGCGCCGCGTTACGGAATATTGTCTCCTGATCCGCCGGCAGCGCGCGACCTGATTCGCGTTCTATAAGAGCGGCGGCGGCGGCGGGCGTAATAAGCGCTACTGTAGTTGAATGACGTGACGGCGTTAGCATATCGGCAACCGCCGGATAACGCTTGTCAAGCACTGCAAGCGTATCGTCAACCAGACGGGCGTCGGGCGAAAATACTAGGTAACCGTGTGCAAGCGCCAATGTTACCGGAAAATAGCGCTGTACGGAAAGCTGGGAGGCATACGAAGATGATGCGCTTGACGCCGTGCCGGAAGGTGTGCTGACTGCGCGTGTCCAGAGCGTTACGCTGCCGGACGGTTCACGCGTTTCCACCGGCAGGCGGCGGTAGCCGGTATCTGCTGCGCCACTTGCTCTGGCTTCATAAGCGCCTATAGTGTTGCCGAACACACTGGCAAGCGCGTTTTTAATGTCGGTCAGATTCTCAGCATTCCTGACAGATTGCGGGTTAAGCTGCGCAAGAAACACCGGTGTAACCAGCGTTGATTTTGCATACCAACACACGCCGGCAGGACCTGTCACCTGTTCGCGGAGCGCTTTTGCGGCGGTATGTTCCGCCTCACCCAAATTACTCAACAAATCAATCGCATCTATCCAGTTCACAGGCAAACTCGCGCAGACTGCCGCATTTGCCGGCAACGCGCTCCATACCGCGGAATTGTTCCATTGTTGCGGTAAATGCGAGGGATCAATCAGCGCGTTCGTACTCCATACGCCGTCAGCGTTAAAATCAAACCGCAGCGCGGCAATATCAGGGAAAAGGGTCTGATAACCAAATGAAAGATAATTAACCGATACAACCAACCGGTGACCGTTCGCAATTTCAGAGTTGTCTAGGTGATACGACTGGACCGCTTGTTTGCCGCCGTCTTTGAGCATCTGCGTAAGCGCTTTTGCTCGGTCATCTATAAGCTCACCCTCCGGATCAAGCAGAATGCCCGGCTCCGAAATTATGAGCAACTGATCGTCTTTTGCCGCGAAAAGCAGTGTTTTACCCACTGCAAGCCTAAGCGCATAGACAGGTACACTGCCGGAAAGCTCCGCTATTTTGCGTAACTGACTGTCACCGACCACCGCGTTAACCATAGTCTGCATCAGTTTAGCAAGAGTGCTGCGGCGCATAGTCATAACCCAGTAATCAAGGCGTCCGTCGGGTGAGCGCCACAACAGCATCCTAGATGGTTCATCAAACACATACTTGATGAGTTCATCCTGCCAGTCCAGATTGTGCTCAAACGCAAGTTTACGCAGTGTGCCTTCAGCGGAAAGCCGTGTGGTCTCTGATTCGTAATATTCAACAAAATCGCGCGTAAGCAACGAGTTCAAAAGCGGCAACCGAATCATGTCCGCGGGCAGACGTGACAGCGTCGCGCTGTCAATAACCGCATCCGGATGATGGATATCTAACCTGACAGCGTGATAACTAAGGCTAAATGACGCGCCGCCAAACGGTCGCCAAATCAACTGAATACACACTAGGGCAATCACAGGGATTAGAACCGCCGCCGCTATAAGAGCTATTTTTTTGCCAGCCAACATCTTTATCTTCATATTAGTTGGATCTCCGTTATTTTTTTAATTTTAAGCGTTTGCTTCATAAAATAAGTCCAAACACACACTCCACCCGATGTAACGATGAAAATATTGTAAAATAAAACCTATCTAGTGTCAATACATTTCGCGTCACGCCCGTTTCCCCCAATTTTTCACCTGTTTTTTCAGCAAAGTGAGAAATCATGGTATTTACCCAGAAAATCTTCGGTGGTTAATTGGTCATTTTGTTTTCTTCGTTTTCTGAATCTAAACATCTCTTTGCACAAGAGTTATATGATAGTTTTAGCATTTCCAAGAAAATCCGTTTTATTTTATGTTTATGCTTGTTTCAAAGATTTTAATGTCTTATTCTATCCTTGAAGATTCGCTGGCATCTTAAACATTGTGCTGGTACTTTATATGGTACTACCCTCCTATAATTCGATAAGTACCAGCATTATGTTGTATGTCATTGGATGTTGAAACCACCGGCGGAGCCGGTGAGAATATAAGAGGGAGTGTGTTAAAAGAAGCAAGAAATGAAAGAGACCAAGCAAGGAAGCTACTAAGTGAAGGTATAGACCCCAGTGAAGAAAGGAAAGCCAAGAAGTATAACATCTATAGTAATGCTAATAACAGCTTTAAGGCTATAGCTGAGGAATGGTTTAACATCAATAAGCCAAAATGGACGGAAACCACCGCTCATAATAAGTGGCTAAGATTAACGAAACATATATTGCCTTATTTGGGTAGCAGA
This sequence comes from Deferribacteraceae bacterium, assembly GCA_031256375.1. Classification (GTDB taxonomy): domain Bacteria; phylum Chrysiogenota; class Deferribacteres; order Deferribacterales; family JAISNW01; genus JAIRQX01. The sequence goes on along the minus strand of JAIRQX010000056.1, from coordinate 740 downwards.
CCTATAAAGAATATAACGACACAGGAACTGTTATCTGTTATAAGGATGGTGGAAACACAAGGTAAAATAGAAACAGCACATTTAACAAAGAATATTGTGGGTGAGGTTTATGCTTTTGCTATTGCTACTGACAGAGCAGACCGGAATATAGCGCTTGACCTCAAAGGAGCATTAGTCCCTGTAGTTAGAAAGAATATGGCAACTATAACAGACCCCAAAGAGATTGGCGGTTTACTCAGAGCTATAGATAGTTATGCTGGGGATTATATAACCAAGTGTGCTTTAAGATTAACTCCTATAAAAAGTCAATTTGTAATTTGTTAAATTACCCGGTTGTTCTCATATTTTCAGCCGTATTTTCCAGTTTTTTATCAGTCATTAATGTCATATTAAACGATTCATTTTTTGTTAGCATATGCCATACAATCATTGTAAGTTTTCTCTGTAGCTATTATTGATTTGCCACTACCCTTATGTGCTCTCTTCAAAAAGGTGATATTGTCGTTATGGATAATCTGGCATCTCATAAATTAAATGCGTAATAGAACCCATCCTATCTGTAGGTGCAAGTGTTATTTATTTGCCGCCTTTATAGTCCTGATTTAAATCCTATTGAGATGATGTGGTCTAAAATCAAAGATTATCTGCGAAAAGTAAAAGCCAGAACAAAGGAATCATTGGATGAGGCTATAGCAAAAGCTCTTTAGCTTGTTACCGCTACCGATATTTCAGGTTGGTTT
>JAIRQX010000039.1 GCA_031256375.1 Deferribacteraceae bacterium | reverse complement strand
TGTGCAAAGAGATATTCAGATTTAGGAAACGACGAAAACAAAATGAACAATTAACTATCGAATACTTTCTGAGAAAATACCATGATTTTACATTATGTTGAAAAATCAGCTAAAATTTTTGGGGTACGCCAGACTATTTTTCTATTGACAATATAAATAAAAACGGTAAATGTACTAATTATTTTATGGAGGATGTTCAGAATGAACAAACAGGAACTTATTGATAAGGTGGTAAAAAATGTTGATATTTCAAAGAAAAATGCGTTAATTACTATTGATGCAATGACAGAAGTTATTATGGAAACCGTGAAAAAAGGTGATAAAGTCACGCTTGTTGGTTTTGGCTCATTTTCATCAATTAAACGCGCAGCGCGCAAAGGGAGAAATCCGCAGACAGGTCAAGAAATTAAAATATCCGCGAAAAAAACTCCTAAATTCTCCGCCGGAAAAAACTTTAAAGAAATAGTGAAATAACAATATAACTGAATGACAGTATAACTAATAAATGAGGTATTTATGGGTCTTTTTAGCGAAATCATAATGGATGCTTTAACAACTTCTCTGCTTGATTATGTAAGAAAAGAAAAAATTAATGCTCTTGGAAACAAGGTATTTTATCTTCTTGAAAAAAATGGGAAAGTTGATTTACGTGAAGTTCAGAATGAATTTGATGCAATAATCAAAACAGCCGCAAATATTAAAATTGACGGCGCAAAATCTGACAATACCCCTGTAGTAAACAGGCAGACCGTTCAGCCCCGCAAAATGCGTACAAAACAACCGGAAGCGGAAAAACCCAGACGGGGACGTAAACCAAAAGCAGCCGCAAATAACGAAAGCGCTGTAGTGAGAACTAAAAGAAAATATACAAGAAGAACACCGGTTAGTTAATAACTTTTAAAAAATATTTTACTTAACAGAACCGCATTTTTTTAGGCAATGCCACTGGTGCGGCAGAAATGGCATTTCCCTTTGCGTATCGCCGCGTTTCATTAAAAATATTCCGTTCGCAAAGACGGTCAGCGTGGTGTATTGTGAAACTGCGATAAACGGCTGGTTACTCCCACTTTATAGGTTCATTTTTTAGATATGCGTCATTGCCGTAGCTTTTCAGAGTTTTCATCTCTTCCTGAAAAATAGGTTCATAAATCTGGTCTACATTTTTGCTGTCAATATGTGCCAAGACATAATATGTACCTTCCTGAGAAACCCATACATCTTTTTGCATCGCGTATTCGCTTGCGGTCTGCCCTGTACGCGCTCCGCCCTGCCACACAAAACGTGTCTTTAACTCACTGGATTCCAGATTCTTTACCAACTCAATATCCAGCATATTTTTCATAACGCCTCGCGCGACATCGTCCCTGATCTTTTTTTTGCATTCGGTAAGCGCTTTCGCTCCGTCTCTCCCTGATTTTACAGCGGAAAAAGCGGGTTGTGAGTTCGGTCTTATCGCCCATGACGGGATATTTGTACCCTGCGCTAACGTAGGTGTTGCTACGGGTTTTACCACCGGCATTTGAGGCGGCTGAACGCCTGAAACAGCAGTCGCGCTTTTTGGGGCGGGAGTATCCGCGGATGCCGGGGAGGGGGGCGGGGCGGGAGGCGCTGTATTAGTTGGAGGCGTTAAAGGCGCAGGTTTTGGTATAGGCGCAGGGGTTTTGGTTTCGGCAGACGCGGCGGTTGCCGGTGTGCCGGGCGCCGCGGGTTTCGCAACATCCGGTTTCGCAACAGCGGGAGTTTGCGGAGAGTAAATTGAGTTGACCATCTCTTTCAGCGCTGTGCATGCTTTCATATCCGGCGTCCGGTTTTCAGCGACAAACGCAGACACGCCGCTTATCTTTCCGTCAGCGATAAAGCTGCGGAAATGTTCATTCCCGTAATAATCAAGTTCAGGTGAGATAAACCCCGTGCCAAAATCTAATATATATACTTTCCCTGCCGGAGATTGTTTTTTCTGATCGTAAAAAGAGAGGGTATTTTCTGAAAATGTTATAGAGCTGCCGTTCGAAAGAACAATAAATTTATCCCCTTTCATATTCTGAGTACGCGTAACTTTCATTGCAGGGTAGGAATAGAGCGTAAAAACGCCGCCGCCAAGCGCCGATAATATTTTACCGTCGCCGCTCAGATGAATATCATCTGTCGGAAGCGATGTAATACGGGTAAAAACTGTAGAGTTTATATCCAGTTTCAAAAGCCCGTTTCCCATCGCCAAAAGCAGAATCTGACGCGCATAATCCATATCCATTGAATAAATAGGCTTTTCAAGCGCAAAGGAATTTACCATGCCTCCGCGCATATTTCTTTTTACAACCGAACCGTCATAACCGGAAATATATATATGCCCCCCCTGAGGGTCAGTCAAAACAGAAGATACACGGAAAGTTGCCGTTTCAGCCCATACGGGCGTGACGTTGTCGCCGGAAATTTTAAACAGGGCTGCCTTGTTGTTTCCCCAAACGGCAATGTATTCCCCCTCGCGGTCATTAGACACCCCTTTTATAATTTCACCGGGAAAAGCGCTTACGGATAGCAGCTCTTTTCCGTCCAGAATATTCCATTTTTTGAGCATATCCCCCTGTCCGCCCCAAACAGCGCCTGAATCGCTTTTTAAAGCTGTAAGCCCGGTTATTTCTTTATCAAAAAGAAATCGTCTGGTTTCAGCGCAATTTCGCAGCGATACAACTACAAGCTGGTTACCAAGCCCTGCTTTAACTGAGGCAACAAGGATATCGCCACTGGAAAGCGCCGCCAGACCATTCACAACGATTCCGGACGACACGGTTGTTCTCTCCCGGCTGTTTTCCTGCGCAACAGCCGACCCACACATCAGTAATAAAATCAAAAATACCGGCATTATCCGCCGGATTACTTTTCCGCCCATATATTTTGTGACCGCCACGTTATTCTTGTAATTCATTAAAGGTAAGGTTGTCAATGTTTCTGTCCACGTGAATCTAATTTACCCCTGTTGTGAAATAAATCAATACCTATAATATTTTAACTTTGAAATCTATAAGCTGCACTTTAAGCGAAGCCTTTTTTTAGAACTTTCTTTAGCTTCTTTGCCTTGTTCCGGATGTCCGGGGCATGGCGCGACATTTTGCCAACCGTTTCGGTGCAATATGCGATATATTGTGCTTTTATGTACTTTATGCCCTATATGATTTTCAAATGCTTCCTTTATGCCGTTTAAAGCGGGCATTGATGTGTCAATGCCGGACTCTTCAAAAGCTGACAGGAGATCTTTCTCTTTTTCCGCTGTTATTAACTGACGGTGGCGTCCTCCGCATTTGTTAGCTAAAAACGCTTCCGCGCCGCGGTATATAAAATCTCTTTGTATAATTCTGACTGTGTTGGCGTGCATACCCAGAATATGCGCTATTTCTTTAGGTTCCATACCCAGATCAAGGCGCAGCCAGACACAAAGAAAGCGTTTGTATTCAAGTAAATCTGACCGTTTCATTTTTTGATAAGAAACTAATTCTTCATACCGTTTTTTCGGGATTGGCGTTGGTGGGCGCATAATAACCTCCGTCAGAAAATTATATATTTAATATATTAATATCGCAACTTGGTATTATTACCGTTTTATTCATCGTTTTTAGCTTCTTATAGCTGTTCCACTTTACATTGACCATTATTGCCGCGCCTTAGGCACGTCAACCCAGATTGTTTATTCTGGATTGCTTCGTCACTTTGTTCCTCGCAAAGACAAGTGGAACTGCTATAATGGCGTTGATTTTAAAAGTTTTGCTTATATTATGGTATGGGAGTAGTATAAGCAAAGTTATAACGCTCTGGAAACATATAAAGCGGAAATATGTGGGAGTATAAATATAGTGAGGTATTTCATTTGCAGTTCAGGTCAATACAGATACACGGGTTCAAATCTTTCATAGAAAAAACCATAATTGACTTTCCTAAAGGGATCACAGCCATAGTTGGACCAAACGGCAGCGGCAAAAGCAATATCATGGACGCTATGCGTTGGGTGTTCGGCGAGCAGCGGGCAAGTGAGTTACGCGGCGGAGAGATGGAGGATGTTATCTTTGCGGGCTCCGAAAAACGCCGTCCGGCGGGGTTTGCGGAGGTTGCCCTTACTATGAGCGATCTTCCTGCCGAAATATCGGGGAAATGGGGGACTTTCTCTGAAATTACCGTTACGCGCAAAATTTACCGCACGGGAGAGAGGGAGTATTTCATAAACGGTAAACGCTGCCGCCTTAAAGATGTGCGGGATATCTTTTTTGATACGGGTCTCGGAGCGCGAAGCATATCTATCATAGAACAGGAAAGGGTTACCAAGATAGTAAATTCTACGCCGGAGGAGCTGCGTTATTTTCTGGAGGAAACAGCCGGAGTTACCCGTTACAAAGAGCGTAAAAAGGATGCCGAATTGCGGCTCCGGCAAACGTATGACAACCTTTCACGTATCAATGACATTCTGTCTGTCATGGCAAACAGTGTGGAACACCTTGAAACGCAGGCGAAGCAAGTAAAACGTTACAGAGAGCTGAAATCACAAAAGGAAGATTTTGAAAAAAATCTGATCTGCCTTAATTACGCAAAACTTGTGAAAGATAAAGAACTGCATACAAACGCAGTTTCCGCTTACAGGGAGGAAACAGCGCGTCTTGTAACTGAAAACCAATCGCGTTTAAAACTTGAAACTGATATGCAAAATGATCTGGATATGTCGCGGGAGAAACTGAAAGAGCTGCGGAAATTATACGGCGCAGCGAAAGATGCTTTTTCCAAAGCGGAGGGGGATATTGCGAGAATTGACAGCAGCCTCGGGCTGGCGGCTAAACAGCAGGTTCAGATTACAGAAGACCTTGAAATAAACAGACTGCGGGAAAAAGAGATATTAAAAAGGCTTAAAGATACGGAAATTGCATTAAATGAAACAAATAACCTGCGCGAAGAGTTTGCCGGGCGAACTCAGAACTGCCATAAATCTGTAACAGAGTATAAAGGTAAAACGGAACGCGCGCAGGAGGAGATAAAACGGCTAAACGGGCGGCATCTGGATATTATTCAGCAGTTTACCGGTTGTACAAATAAAATGAATTTAAAATACGCGGAGATTACAAACCAAAAAAACATTGCATCACGGTTAAAACGCGAACAGAAAGAGCTTTCGGAGGAATCATCCGTTGTCGCCGCGCGCCTTGAAAAGGGGGCAACCGATTTGGCTGCATTGGAACGCACCCTTACAGAACTGAAAAAAAACGCCGCTTCCGCTTTTAACGCTGTGCAGAATAAAGAGCGGGAATTGGACAGCCTTCATAAAAAACGCTCCGCCCAAGAGGTAGAGCTAAAAACTATTGTCAACCAGATAGATTTTCTTCAAAAAGAGATAAACTCAAAGTTATCCGGGGGTACGCAGGGGCGCGAACTTATAGAGCGTTTCGGGGGAAAGCCTTATATAGAAACAACGGCGGACGGCGGGGATAATTTTCTGCTGCACAGCGATATTATTGTGTTTAACGACATGAATAAGACCGGTGTGCTGCAAGAATTTTCCCGCTCAAATTTTTCAATGAGGTTCATATTTGAATCAGATTTACCGGCAATTTCAGCAGACGTCGGCATTGTAAAAGTCGGCGATAACCTTTACTTGCAGGGTGTAATTTACCGCAAGATCGGAGGCGATGACAACCGTATGGCGTTAATAAACCTTCAGCAGCGTCTACAAAAGGAGCGGAACAGGAAAAATCTCCTGCTCGCAGCTATAGAAGATGATGAAAAAATAATTGCCGGAGTAAGAGATGAAGTGGCGGAGCTTCAGCAGAATTACCGCAAGAAAAGCGGCGCCATAAAAACCTCCGAACTTGATTATTCAAGTATGCTTACGGGTATTGCCCATCTTGAGGAGCGAAAACAGCGTATGGGACGAAATATTGGCGTTGTGGATAAAGAGATTGCGCTTGCGCTGTCCGGTGCGGAATTGGCGGAAAAAGAGGCTGAAGAGCTGCTGAAAAAACAGAAATTCATTGAAGAAAAACAAAGGGAGCTGGAATCGGAACGCTCTCTTATTGAAAAAACGCTTGAACTTTTAACTAAAACTTTGGAAGAGAAACGGGAAGAGTATGCGGCGGCGTCAAGGGATTTTGCAAGATACAGTGAACGCAGCCGCGCGCTGGAAGCGGAAAATATTCAGCTAAAAAAAGAGTCTGATAACATATCTTTTAATATCATTAATCTGAACGCGCGTTTGAATAAAATTACTGAGATTCAGTCCGCTGAGTGGATACAGGAAAGGGAAAGTGCGCTGGAAAAGAAAAACGAAGCGTCAAAACAGATCATATCTCTTTCCGATAGCATAAACAGGGCTGAATCCGGACAAATATCCGCTGAGAGCGGACTTGCTGAATTACGCACGGCATTAAGCGGGATAAATAATTCACTGCATGAGATTGATAAAAAGCTGTCCGATCAATTAAACAAGGCTGAGAATATTAAAACCAATATGAACGCATTAGCGCAACAAATGATTAATAACTATGGAGAAGAGATTGCGGAGGTTTGGCAGGGTTATGCCGGCAAAGCGGCGGGAATAAAAAAGATTCAGGAGGAGATAACCCTTGTTACAGCGGAGATAGACGCTCTGGGTCCCCTGAATATGGCGGCGGAGGAAGAGTTTGAAACGGAAAGCCAAAAATACCGCGAGCAAAGCGCGCAAAGGCATGACATAGAAAAATCCATTGACAGCATTAACGGGCTCATAAGTGAGATAGACGACAGCGCCGCGCAGATTTTTCAGGAAACTTTTAACGCTGTCAGGGAAAATTTTACAGCAGTGTTTAACAGATTTTTCGGCAGGGGGGAAGATAGCGGCGGTTTTGCCGAACTTAGGCTGACGGAGCCGGAAAATCTTCTTACCACAGGCGTTGAGCTATCGTTAACCCCTCCCGGCAAGAAGATAAACAACAAAAATCTTTTGTCCGGCGGAGAAAAAGCTTTGGCGGCAATGACGCTGCTGTTTGCCCTGTTTTTGCAAAAACCGACGCCGTTTTGCTTTCTTGATGAGGTGGACGCGCCGCTGGATGACGCGAATGTGGCGCATTTTATCGCTATGGTGCGCTCGCTTGCGGATATTACCCAATTTGTCATCATAACTCATAAGCATCAAACTATGGCAGCCTCTGATACGCTCTACGGGGTAACTATGCAGGAAGGGGGGGTCTCCAGTATGCTCAGCGTGGAGTTGAAAGGCACTAATTAGGACTGCCGTTAGCATTTTACAAAACTTACAATATTTACGTCTGTTATAATACACAATTAATTTACATTTTCTTGACTTATTTTTAAACGTTTAATAATATCCTCTACCAGAAAAATAAGTTTCGTTATGACGAAACATTTTAGGAGAAAAAATAGTTATGAAGAAGTTATTGATTGTAATGATGATTGTTGCCCTCTCAGGAGTGAGCGCCTTCGCAATGTCGTTTGACACTGAGAAGGGAAAAATTGACGCCTACGCCAGCGTGCGTGGTTACGCAGTGTACAACAACAACGTCTCCGATGACAAAACTGATGAAAGAAACTACTCTGTGTTAGCGATAGGAGTGCAGCCAAACTCTACTTTCGGTTTGAAATGGACGCAGGATGATTCCTTCGCTCATGTAGAGGTGGGCGGCGATATGTCGCTGCGTCTTTTATACGGCGAATATAAATTTGCCGGCGGCGATATGGGTAAACTCAGATTCGGGCAGTTTGCGTCTATGACTAACACACACGGCTACTACGGACGTAAGCTCAACAATGAAGACGGTCTGCAAGGTTTCGGAACGCTTAAGCAAGTCCGCAGACCGGGCGTAGGGTATGAAATTTCCGGTTTTGCAATTTCGGCATTTGCTTTGGACCCTAATGAAAAAACTGCGGTAACTAATTTGTATAATATTGATGCTAGGTATGATTATGCTCAATATATTGAAGTTATGCCCAGAATAGAACTTACCTACACTATGCCTAATATGTTTAGAGTAGGTCTCTCTTACGTTCAGACCGATGTAATGGTTGACCAAGTACCGAGTGCAAATGTAACAAAACCCAAAAATGACCAGCACTACAATATCGCCGCTTACCACGTAATGGCTGCGGCTTACCCGAAAATTAACGATGATATGCAGATAATCGCTTCCGCTTTTTATGCTGTAAACGGCGGTCTTTACGGTATGGCTCAGAGAGCTAATGGCTACGCTTATCCTGCCGGTATGAACGCTGCTTCTGCTGCCACTTCCGGTTTTGGTTACGCGAGTCTTATGCCGGTACTGGATTCTAAAGACACTGAAGCAAAAGGTAAAGTGAAAGATACAAATACTTTGGGCGGCGCGTTGGCTTTCAAATTCCAGACTCTGGAAGTCGGTTTAGGTTATCAGAGCTCAAGCAACGACACTTGGGGTTACGATGTAAACGGTATGGGCGCTTATGCGAACTACGGGGTAAAACTTGGCTCTAACTTTACGCTCACCCCTGAAATATCTTACATGGACAGCGGCGATAAGCCGGGAGCTAAACCAGCTCCGGGCGCTGCAAAAGCAAAAGCTGTAAAAAATTCAACAGTTATGCAGGTTGGCGCACATTTTAGAATGGATATCTGATCAATCCTCTTTGTAATTTTAAAGCCGGCGCGGAAATCCGCGCCGGTGTCTGTGTAATTTTCGGCAGTTTATAAAATGTAAACAGTTTACGTTTATTAAACCAGCCCCTTATTTAGGGGCTGGTTTGTTTTTTGCGCCGGTTTGTCTTTGCGAGGAACGCAGGGACGTTGCAATCCGGAAAATTTGAAAAATTGACAATTTGAATAAAACGTATTATTTATACTTTGTAATCGGGGCATGGCGCAGTCCGGTAGCGCACACCTTTCGGGAGGGTGGGGTCGCTGGTTCAAATCCAGTTGCCCCGATAAAATTTTCTGTAAAGTGCATTATTATCTTGCTCATTCTACTTTTCAATCCGTTTTTCCAGTTTATTCTTCAACTGAAAAACTTCGAACTTCTGTGTTAAAGTTAATTCAGAATCGCAAGCGGCGCTGAGTTCGGGGTCTCCCGATAGGTATATCCACGCGCACCCTGTAACTATGCTCTTTGACACGCCATCTCCATTTATATACATCTCACCCAATTGAGCCTGAGCCTTAACATATCCCTGAGTTGCAGCTTTTTTCATTGATATCAACTTTTCATTTTTTTTGTTATCTCTTTGTATATCTTCAATTTTCCTTGCTAAAAGCATATTATCTTCGTAACGTTTAATTAAACGTATTACACTCTTTTCATCTGTTTGAAGCATTATAGCCAACGCATCTACCCCTTCGCCTCCGCCATACGCCGCTTCCTGTCTTAATACATAAATATTTTCCAATGCAAAAAATAAAGGGATGGTTTCCTTGAACCTTATGCCTGACTTATTACCGCCCTCCATATTGAAGTAATAACAGCTTGGAGAATACTCATAAAATTTATCACTGGATAATTCATATACAGTAGTGGTGGTTGAGGAGGTTGTGATTAAAGCTAAAAGTATTCTCGCCGCGTCTCCGGACACAGAATCCACTTTTTGAGTTCCGCCCCCAAACCAAAAGGATTTTTTTTCTTTCCTTACTCTTCTTGTTAATAGCCATTCACTTACTGTAGGATACCCCTCTTTTTCTCCCGTTACCATAAATTTAGACCCGGTTTCGGCAACTGTTATCTGGCATGGAGTGTAACATGACCGGTTATCAATAGTTACTTTTACATCTTCAACATCTGCGTGGAATGTCAGCAACTGCTCCTGAATCGTATGTACTGCACAACCTGACAGAAATAAAAAAATACTGCAAAACAAAATTTTTTTATACATACACTTAATACCTGTTTTTTCAGCTTTGCATTTCACAGACTATCATAGTTTTTCCGCTACAGCAATAAATTTCCGTGATAACTGCCCAGATTACCGCCAATATTCGCTTTACTTAAGCGTATAATTTCAATTATAATAGCCCATGAATGTAAAGACCGGAATAGGTTTTGACGCACACGCTTTTATACATGGCAGACAACTTATCATAGGAGGCGCAGATATCCCCTATGACCGCGGTCTTGACGGTCACAGCGATGCGGATGTTCTCACTCACGCAATAATAGACGCGCTTGCGGGTCCGGCGCTTGGAAAAGATATAGGCAATCTCTTCCCTGATACTGATCCTTCCTATAAAAACGCGGACAGTCTTAAACTTCTAAAAAATACTATTACTCTTATGAGAGAAAAGGGGTGGGCGACAGGGAATGTTGACGCCGAAATTATAGCCCAAGCTCCTAAAATGGCGCAGCATATCCCGTTGATGACGGAAAAACTGTCTGACGCTATCGGGATACCGGCGGAAGATATTTCTATTAAAGCTACTACTACCGAGCATTTAGGTTTTACCGGTCGCAAAGAGGGGATTGCAGCTCTGGCGGTAGCCTTAATATACAGACTGACCGGAGGCGATAAATAAACAGATTCAGTGTATCCTGTCTTGGCGGGTCTGGCGAAATAGGGATGAACCTATATGTGTATGAAAGCGATTCCTCTGCGGTTATTGTGGATTATGGCATAAAGTTCGCTGATCCTCAGATATGCGGCATTGACTGGATTGCACCTGATACCGCGTATCTTGAGAGTATCCGCCATAAACTGAAAGCTGTGCTTTTTACCCACGGGCATGAAGATCATATCGGAGGCGTACTCCGTATGCTGTCTCTTTTGTCATTGCCTATATATACGGGACGTTTTACCGCGGAACTCATAAAACACAAAACCCGTAATGAAAAATCGTTCCCGCAGATAACAGTAATTAAAGACGGCGAAAAATTAACATTTGAAGACATAAATGTTTGTTTTTTCCCCGTTTCTCACTCAATACCCGATACATCAGGGATAATACTGGAACATAACGGTTTTACCGCAGTCCATCTTTCGGATTTTCTGAATATTTCTGACATGAAAATGGCGCTTTCAGGCAACGGAGTAAACCTTCTTCTGCTTGATTCAACAAACGCCGTATCGCGCAAAGAACCCCATACCGAGGATGAGGTACAGAGAGAGCTTGTAAAAATATTTTCGGAAACCAGAGGGAAAGTTTTTCTGACTACATTCGCATCCAATGTTATCCGGCTTAACAGCGTTGTCATAGCGGCTAAAGCGACGGGCAGAAAAATTGTTATTGAAGGGGCGGCTATGGAACGGACGGTTTCTATAGCGGCGCGGCTTGGGTATATTTATATTTCGGAGAATGATCTTATCCCCGCGAAGACAGCTTTTAATGAAGAGCCTTCATCTGTCGTATATCTTGTGAGCGGCTGTCAGGGTGAACTGTCCAGCGCCCTGCACTCCATAGTTAAAGGGGAGCGTAAGGCTATAAATATTAGTGAGGGAGATACGCTGATATTCAGCTCCCGCGTTATTCCCGGAAATGAAATCAACATCAGCGCCATTATAAACTCTACCGCACGTCTAGGAGCCGAAATTGTGCAATTCCCTGACAGACCTGTGCATATATCGGGTCACGCTTCTGTCCGCGAGCTTAAGAGAGTAATTACAGATATATCGCCTGAATATTTTGTACCCATACACGGGGAGTACAGACACCTTGCCGCTCACGCGGGACTGGCGGCGGAAGCGGGGATATCAGGGGAACGCTGTCTTTCTTTGGAAACAGGCGATCAGATTATATTTGAAGACGGAAAACCGGCGGAAAAGCGGATAATAGATTCGGGGCGCGCATATATTGATAAAAGGGGCGATTTTGTGCTGAACGAAACGGAACTTTATGAACGCAAACGTATAGCGCGGGACGGTCTTGTACTTATAAAAACCACGGACGGTAAATTATCTCTTCGCACTTACGGATTTAAACTGACTCCTGAACAGGAAGCTATGGTCTTGTCGTATGCCGCCGATTCAGATAAAACACAGGGTTGTTTTGATGAAGAACTTGTATTAAAAGCAGTAAAACGGTTTTTCAAAAAGACTTTCAACAGAAGACCTCTTGTGGAACTATTATAGGAGTATTACGGATGACATTTTTACAGGCTTTAGTTCTGGGTGTTCTGCAGGGGGTAACGGAATTTTTACCGGTGAGCAGTTCCGGTCATTTGGCGCTGGTTCAATCTCTGTTTCAGGATTTTGAACAGCCCGGGCTTTTATACGACACAATGCTGCACGCCGCCACAATGTTAGCTATATTTTTTTTCTTCCGTAAAAGGATGCTGCGGCTTTTTAAGGCTGTTTTAGGAATTTTTTTAGCAAAGTATAATGTGTGCTATTATGAGGAGAAAAACCTTTTGGCAGGAATAGTTATAGCGACAATCCCCACGGGGATCATCGGGTATCTCTTAAAAGATTATGCGCAAGCCGTTTTTGAAAAACCCGCCGTAGTGGGTTACTGCCTGATAATTACATCGCTTATGCTTTTTCTGGCTGACAGTCAGATAAAGAGGGGAAAGATCTCCCCGATAAAATCTCTGTTAGTTGGTATATCCCAAGGACTTGCGGTATTTCCCGGCATATCCAGATCCGGTACGACCATATTTGTGGGGCTGAAAGCGGGGATATCAAGAGAGGATACCGCTGAATTTTCTTTTTTAATTTCAATCCCCGCTATTTTAGGCGCGACATTGTTACAGTTACGGCATATAGACGAGGTAACCTCGTCTTCCGGTTGGTTTAATTATATAGCCGGCATGACGGCTGCTTTTATATTTGGCGTTTTATCCATTAGATTGATACTCGGCATTGTAAAAAGTGCAAAAATGAGTATTTTTGCAATATATTGCTTAATTATTGGCATTTCTGCCATAGTATGGTTGTAATTAAATATATATATGCGTAAAAATTATCCGTATGAAACCCTATTTGTTATAATCGCTTTGGCGGCGCTCTATACAGGGCTGTCACTGTTTTCATATAATGAAGCCGATCCCTCATATTCAAATATTGTATTCAGCCGGTACAATGAAAATGTAAATAATATTTTCGGTAAAACGGGCGCGTACACTGCGGATTTGCTAGGCATAACATTTGGCTGGTGCGCGCTTTTTATCCCATTTGCGCTTATATATATACTATTTCAGATGATAAAACTTTACCGCGGTAAAATTTCCCGCGCAAGAGCAGTGGGGGCGCTGTTTTCAGCGGCTGTATTTATTTGTTTTGTGGCAATTCTTAATGGCATTATCGGCGGTAACGATATGTTTTTCAAAAAACAACCGTCAGGAGGTATCCTTGGCGTTGCCGGCGGCATAGTGATTGCAAGCTTATTAGGAAGAGCCGGCGGCGGCATCCTTTGCTCAATAATTTTGCTAGCGTCATTTATGGGGATAATACGAGTCTCACTTACGGAAGCGGGACAAAGTTTCTTAAAAATAGCTGAGAGGATAAAAAACAATCAGAAGCGGATTGAACCGGATGAGGAAAGAAAAAGCCTTTTTGAAAGGGTAGCTGTTACTCTCAAAGAGGTTAAAGACGGTCAAAATCAGATTGAACTGGATGTTGAAAGAAAGAGCCTTTTTGAAAGGGCGGTTGTCACTTTCAAAAAGGTTAAAGACGGCGCTGCCGAGCGAATCGCTTTAATGAAAACCGGAAAAGAGACGGAAAAACTGCGGCGGACTGAATTACAGACCAGTGAAAGCGTTAATCCTACGCCTTTAAATGAAACGACAGCGGCGCCTGTTGCCGAATTGCATCAGATACCGGAAACAGATGAAGAACAACCCATTGAAAATTACCCGCCGAAGTCAGGCGAACCGCAAATTATAGCGGAAGGGTTTACAGCGGATATACCCGGAATTACTCCGCCTCCGCTAGTAGTTCCGCCATTTTCGTCCGATTCTTCCGAAGAGGCTGAATATGAGGAACCGGAGGAATATAGGGAAGAGTATGAAAATATTGAAGAGGCGGATAAACATGACATCCTTAAAGAGCTTGGTCTGCGTGAAACAGAAAAACTAATGACAGTGTCTGAACTGGAAAAATTGCTGTATAACAAAGATAATGAAGAAGAAGAAAATGAAGACGATGACTATGACAGCGCGGAAATAGCTGACGATAATGAAGACTCTGCGCCGGAGGCTGAAACATATACGCAGCCTCTCCCGCCAGAAGATAATATAAAAAGCGCCGAAACGTATAAAGATTATAATATACCATTTTCCCTTCTGGACCTTCCCGATAATAAAGTAAAACCGCCGGAGCGGGAAGAACTGCAAGCAAAAGCTGATACCCTTTTAAATAAACTGCGTGATTTCGGTATTGACGGACGGATTAGTGAAATGCACCCGGGTCCGGTCGTAACTCTTTTTGAGTTTGAGCCTGCCCCCGGGATAAAGATAAACAAGATAGCAAACCTTGAGGTTGATCTGGCGCTTGCCATGAGCGCTTTAAAAATACGCATTATAGCTCCTATCCCGGGTAAAGCGGCTGTAGGTATTGAAATACCCAATCCTGAACGCGCTATGGTCAGTCTGCGTGAGCTTCTGGAGACAAAAGAATACCTACAGGACAATTCCCCCCTTTCCGTAGCGCTGGGAAAAGATATATCCGGCAAACCGTACTTCACGGATTTACGGAAAATGCCGCACCTTCTTGTGGCGGGAACTACAGGCAGCGGAAAATCGGTGTGCGTGAACTCCATAATCTGCTCTATACTTTATAAATCCGCGCCGGACAAAGTTAAACTTGTTATGGTAGATCCGAAAGTGGTGGAATTGAGCGTTTATGAAAAGATTCCCCATCTGGCTGCCCCTGTGGTTACAGACCCGCGTAAAGCATCCGCTGTGCTGAAAAATGTGGTCAAAGAGATGGAAACGCGGTACACTCTGCTGGCATCCTGCAAAGTACGGAGTATAGACTCGTACAACGATTATATTCAGGCAAATCAGGGAAATGCCGGCGAAGTTATACCGTATATGGTTGTGATTGTGGATGAATTTGCTGATCTGATGATGGTGGCAGGAAAAGAGGTGGAGAATTCAATTATGCGTATCGCGCAAATGGCGCGGGCGGTGGGAATACACCTTGTACTCGCCACGCAGAGACCTACGGTCAACGTCATAACCGGAAGCATTAAGACAAATATACCAGTGAGAATATCTTTTAGAGTGCCTACCAAAATGGATTCCCGCACAATCCTTGACCAGAATGGGGCTGAACAGCTTCTGGGCAGCGGGGACAGCCTTTTTGTCCCCCCGGGCGCAAGCGACACACTGCGCATACACGGTTGTTTTGTGAGTGAAAAAGAGGTTCTGCGCATAGTGGATGAGCTGAAAAAGTATGGGGAGCCGGAATACGACATGGCGCTTCTGGAAGAACAAGGCGAAAGCGGGTTTGATGATGATGCAAATGAAGAAAATGATCCCCTTTTTGATGAAGCTCTGAATATAGCCGCAGAAAAGGATGCCGTATCAATCTCCATGATACAGCGTTATCTGAAAATAGGGTATAACCGCGCGGCAAGAATTGTTGAAATGATGGAACGCAAAGGGTATATAGCTCCAAGCGACGGAACGGGAAAACCCAGAAAGTTGCTGAAAAAAGATTAGTGCATCTAATTCCAATTCTAAATTAAACGTGCGTTAATTTTTATTATAGTTCATTGGCAAGGCGTAATACCTCACGGCTGGTTTCATCAGAAACATAAAAACCGAATCTCAACAAATTGTCTAAAATAGGTTTCAAACAATCAATTACCCCTTCGCTTTTTGCGCGAAGCAATATTCCAATTGTTCCTGTTGTAGTCAATACCATATACTTTGCGTGCCGCCGAGCTAAACGGTCATCAATAATCACAAGGTCAGCGTTTAATTCTTTTGCAAGCAGCATAACTTCTACCTCTCCGTCATGAAGAACGCTTATAAACGCTTCTTTTACCGCAGTGTTAGATATAGCCTTAATCTGAATCCAGCTATAGTCATCCAGAATGTGAGCGTTTTTTATGGAGACTTCATCTCGAACGGCTTCAGGAATAATTATTATGTTGTATAACGCTTTCAAAATATCCAGCGCCCCGACCCCTAATAATGCGATAATAGGGGTAGAATTGGCAATAACTATCTTATGCATTGCGGAAATCTTCCGCTATGTCTGATGCCAAACCGAATATTGAGACATTATGCTGCCCCAGAAATTTAATGAAATCTGTTTTGTCCATCTCGGCGAATGCTGCGGATTGACCTATTGATAACTTTCGATTCTCAAACAGTTTGAGCGCAGTCAATTTTTTCATTTGCAATGCAAATTCATCATTCTCTACACGCAATGAAAGCAATACCTCTTCAGGGACAAGAACATTTATATTCACGAACTGTTTCATTGCTGGCGCCTCCTGCTATAATCATATTTTGGCAATCTGAATATTCAAAACAAGTCAAGTATTCATTGACTGCATCAAGATATTACCCTTTTTGGGTTTTATAATCAATGATATTATGGGAAAAGCGCCTATTCAGTGATTTAACAATATTTTTGGAATACTTTGAGAACCTTTCAGGTTTAGATGTTTTGTGTATAGGCTTCTTTGCTCCTAAAGCTCAGAAGCCTATACACAAATTGTTTATTGCCATTGAAAAATAGGATAATTTCCAACAGACATTTTCCATACATCCGCAAAGTTCCAATTAATACCTGTATAAGTGGAAGGTATTTCCAATTCTGCTTGTGATACAGTTGTTCCATCATTATACAGACGGTCAGTAAATGAACCGGTTATAATGTCAGATGCTAAATTGTCAAACAACAACGCAGAGTATGAGTCAATAGATGCCACAATACGCCCTATATTAGTAATATACCCGCTTGTGCCGCTTATTACGGAGTTTGCTGCAACACAGTTTATTATTGCACTGTTACCACTCATACGTCCCGTTATACCGCCTGAAACAGAAGAATTACCAGAAGAAGAAGTTATATCACCAGCGCTGTATGAGTTTCTTATTATGTTTTCGCTCATGCGTCCTGCTATGCCTCCTGAATAAGCATAAGAAAGAGCGTGACGATTAGTGTAAGCGCTGATATTTCCTGTACTATATGAGTTTGTTATTTCGCCTCCAGAAATATATCCAACTATTCCACCTGAATAAGCATAAACACTAGAAAAAAAATCAGAAGAAGGAGAATAAGTAGAAGAAGCGTTGATATTCCCTGAGCAGTAAGAATTAATTATTTTGCTGTTATCCACATAGCCAGCTATTCCGCCTGAATAAGCGGTAGAATTAGAAGAAGCATTGATATTTCCTGCGGTGTAAGAGTTGGTTATTATGCCGCCAGATACTTGATTTGCTATGCCCCCAGCAGATGATCCGCAATTTAAATTAACATTCTCCAAAGCGACATTAGATATTATACCACCACTAACATTACCAAACAAACCGCTTCTATTACTTTTCAAATTTATTATCTTGTATCCATTACCGTCAAATTCGCCAGTAAAATTGCCTGTCAACTCCCAGTTAGCAATGTCTGACAAATTAATATCAGCCACTAAAATATATTTAGCTGAGAGATCATTACTTATATTGTAAAGTTCTGTGTGAGCGCTAATCTTTATCCAATCACCTTCTAACCACCTAGCGTGTAACTCAACATTACCAGTAACAATGAATGAATTGTTGTAAATCTTGCCAAAGCCATTTATTTGCCAACCACCGAAGGTAAAACCGCTTTTAATCCTGCTTTCTAAAATCACAACAGAGCCAATGTTTGCACTTTGACTTGATATTAAAATGTCTCCATCAAAAAAAGAAACCGTATAAGCTTCTTTTTCGCTATCACCATCGCCATCGCTACCGTTGCTCATTCCATCACAAGCAACTAGAAATGTAAATAAGCAGACAATCACAAGCAATACAGTCTTTCTCACGACAATCTCCTATAATCACTCTATGATTATAATAATATACATCAAATAGTTTGTAAATATCAACTTAATAATGCGAACACGTCCATTTCACAAAATTATTATAGCTAAAAACAGCATATTTATACTACTTACGAATGTTTAAGAGATGGGCGTTAATAACGCGATTTTATAATGTCTGGAGTTAAACTCATCAAAAAGTAATTCGATAATCGTCTTTTAAATTGCATAATACTGAAAAATGAGATAATCTATGTGTAATGAAGTGCATATGTTGACGTAGAATAGCTGTTAAATGGACAGAAGTTAATAGTTCCGAAAAAATGTAACGCTCAATGTAACGGACTATTTAAAATGCAGTATTTACAAGGTCTTTACCCAAATTCCTATTACAGATCACGTCAGACAAATCTGACAATTCAAATAATTGATAAATTCATTGAATTAACGCGCTTTTTAGATGTTTTCACATAATCCTAAATTCCGGTATTTTTAGGCACTAAGATGTTTGCATTTTCAAAAGCAAGCCTCTGATTTTTTGTAACCTCAGAAACAATAAAGGATTTATCAGGAAATACCTTGCATTTTAAATTACGCATAATTAACAGCA
>JAIRQX010000011.1 GCA_031256375.1 Deferribacteraceae bacterium | reverse complement strand
GTATGGGTAAAAAAAAATTTTAAAATTTTTTTATTTTTTTCTTGACAATAAAATGAATATGAAATAGGCTGATTTCAACAGAGGGAATGACCTCTGTTTTTTATTGTTCTACTCGCCGTATCCCCGATCAGTTTTAGATTTTTCAATGTTGATTTTTGGGTTAAGTTCTTTTGCTAATTTTTTTACATTGTATATATGTTCTTTAAGATTTATCGGTAGTTGTTTATCATCATAGGATATGATTTTATCATCTTTCAAAATAGTTTTTTCTTTTAGAGTTTTATCAAGACGTTTGTTTATTACCTCCATCTTTGGAGCAAATATTTCTTTATTTGCAATTATTGAATCCTTTTCATTTTGCATCACAACGGAAAGATCGTAAATATCTCTCACAGTGAAAGTATCTCCCCTGTAATGTACTTTCTTTGCTATAATCTCTGTTGGATGTTGGAGAAAAATATCCTGACCTTTGAAGTTCATTTTTCTGTTAGGAAAATTGGTAAGGTTGCCTCCGCATATAAAGTCTATATCGCCCTCTTTTAATATTATTTTTGTAAACAAGGCTCCATCAATATATGAGAGTATAGATTTTTCTATGGGGCTGCTTATTTTAGGAGATGTATATGCTAACAGTTGAATATCATTAACAAATATATCAATATCTTTACTCAAACGGTGTTTATAGTAAAACATCAGTACAGTTCCCCCACCCAAACTCCAGTCATCTGTTTTTAGAGGAGTATTGCTGATGTGTATTAATGCTTTTTCAAGTAAAAATTCCCATTTCATTTATAGACTTTATTTATAAGGCTTCCAAATGATGGGTTTTGACAACATGAGGGCAGTTGTGTATGAACAAAAGAAAAATTACTTTTTGATATCCCATATTCCTGTATGAAAGCTATTATAACTTCTATATGTAATTCGTTATAAAATCTACCAATATGCTGCGCCCATTCTTTTAATGTTTTTCCTGTTTTAAATACGTGTACTAGCTCATCTTCGGAAATATCTACATTAAAAGATGTGTTTAGCATTACTACCACACTTTCAGCCACAGTGCCTTGCAATATTTTAAACATATTGTCACCTTATATATAAATAATTATATACTAATTACTAAGTCAGTCAACATAAGTTACCTCTCCCATTCACGGGTACTTGTTTTATCCTGAGCTTTTTCTGTACCTTTCCGTAACGATTCTTTATCCGGCGTTAAAATTGTAAATTCATGCGTTGCCCGGGTAGCCGCAACATAAAATGCTTCGCTGTTTAAACTCTCGCCCGGGCTGTGAACAAGGATTGATTTCCGACAGGTCTGACCCTGAGATTTATACAAAGTTAAGGCATATCCGTAATCAATATGAGCGTAATCGTTTATATTAAATGTTACCTGTTTGTTATCTTTCAGATTTACAAAAAAGTTACCATGATTGTCTATCTTTTCTATTGTACCGGAGAGTCCGTTTTGAACACCAAGTTTTTTGTCGTTCTGAGTAAAAATTATTTTCTCCCCGGGGGCAAACGTCTTGTCAAACTCTTTGAATGCCTGTACCTGTTTTTCATAAAGATTGACTGTTTCAATCTTGCTTCTCTTTGAGTTTTTATAGCGGTATTCAAGGGTTAATGTATTGTCCCGGCTGTTAATCTCTTTTACTGTATATTCTTTGAGGTTCACGGATACTTTATTACCGACATTATACTCTGTTGCAAAGATACATTTAGAAAGATTCTCACGTACTTTAACGGTAACATTGCCGGCGCGCTGTTCATCCGTCAGAGCGCGCTGTCTCAGTTTTAAATTCATACTGTCTTTGGCGGCTCTGGATGATGTAAGGATAACGCTGTCCGAAGATGCCATATATTCTTCAATGGCTTTTTCTTGGAGATATAATTTCGTAACATCTTTATCGTTAGTTTTGCTGTTAATCTCACGGATCAGATTCTCCGACTCCAGAAGTTCAAAAGCCTTTTTTATCCCTTTTGTGTCTTTATTGTCCTGATACTCTTTTATGTGACTGACAAGCGCTTTGGTAACATCTGTCCGCTGCCTTAAAACTTCTTCCATCTCCGTTGTTTTTGTTACATTTTCCCGCTGCAATTCGGAGAACATTTTACCGGCTCCGATTGCCTGAAGCTGTTTGCGGTCTCCGATAAGCGCAATACGGTTATTGCCTTTTGATGCACGCTCAAGAAGTGACAGCATATCTTTTGAGCTAACCATACTTGCCTCGTCAACTATAATTAATTTGCCGTCCAGCGGTTTATCTGATTGCATAAATGAAGCTATTGTGGCTGTGTTTATCTTGGCAGCCTGAGCAAGTTCCTGCGCCGCCTTACCGGTGAATCCTAAACCGATTATTTCCGTGTTGATTTTTTCAGTTTCTATAATATTGCGGAGCTGATCTACTGCGAATGTTTTTCCGGTTCCGGCATCCCCCTGAATGATTGTTAAAAAATCTTCTGTTGTCAGTATCTGCTTGATAAACGCCCTTTGACCCGCTGTAACTGAAGCTGTGATGTTTTTATCCACATTTACCGCTTTCATAAAATGTCTTTTTGTGCCGACGCTTTGGTTAATTATGGAGACAATTCTCTGTTCTGTCCGGATCATTTCGGGGGTAGCGTAATGGAGCTGCGCGGTGGCGTACTGATGCCCTTTATGTTCTCCCATAGCGATAAGTTCTTTGTTTTGGATAGCTTGTTCTATTACGTTTTCAAGATATTCCAGATTATGTTCGCCGCGGCTTTGTACTATCATGGTATTAAGCAGTTTCAGTTTATCAAACGTCGCCTCTGTCTCCTGAAGCTGCTCAAGGGATATTTTTAATAGGTCTCTTTCCGATGGGGGCTTTGCTCCATCCATCGCCGGACGAATACTTTCCGCCGGCGCTTCCGTTTCCCATATAGCGCGCAGTTTATCTGCTTTTAAACCGACTGTTTTATCATCACGTGATTGTAGAACTGCGATATCGCGAATCTCCGCTTCTGACAACCCCGGGTAATTATCTTTAATCTGCTCATAACACTCCTCTATCTCTTTCTGCCTTTTTGAGAAGATTTCCCGTACCTCTTCAGATATCCCGGCAATCTCAAACTTGTTTTTATAATTATCTATGGAGTAACCAAGATCCTGAATGTTCATTGCAAGCTCGTTCTGGTAAATATTATTAATCAGTGACTGATATTTAAAGATTTGTTCGTTTGATATGGCTTTAAAACTGCCGTCTTTTGTTTTAACAACGTTTATTATTACCGCGTGGGTATGTAGCTGCGGGTCGTTGCTTCTGCTTGTGGTGTGTAAAAATGTGGCGGCAAGCATATTATCAGCTTTTACTTGGTAAGTCTGACCGTCTTTTGTTTCACGGTATTGTATAAGGTTCTGTTCAACAAATTCAAGCGCTTTTGTAACTGCCGCTTTGTGCGCTTCAATAACCTTTTCATTGCCGAGATGTAATGCCGCTATGGATACTGATTTAGGCGCCGAAAAGGCTAGATCAATACCGGCGCGGCGTTCTTCGTTCACGCCTGCCGGCACAATCTCTTTTGTATCACGCGGGTCTTGCCCCGATATTAACATGGTAAAGCTGGCGGCATCCACTCTGGAACCAAGACTGAACTCTTTTATTAAATCTTGACCGTACCATGCGGAGTTTTCAGCTTTGCCTTCAGGCGCCGAAATTGGGTCTATCTGATAGTAGTAATCTTTTGCCTGTGACGCGGATATCGGACGGGCAAGCGACATTTACGGATTCCAGTGTTCATTTTCATCCCATGATGACGTATATTCACCGTCCTGCTCACTGTCGTTATCTTTCTTTTCATTTGGGAAGAATGTTACCTCTTTTACCATAATTATATGTTTGCTGTATTTTTGACCGTCCTTTTCCCATAGTTCCTGTTTTAAACGTCCGGTAACGCCGATAAGATAGCCTTTTTTATGTTTTGCGATAGCTTCTGTCGCTAAAAAAGATGTTACGTCAATAAAACAGGTGTCTTCCGCTGTTTCACCATCTTTTTTTTTGTACCTGTTGTTTTGCGCAAGGGTAAATTTAATGCCGTTACCGTTGTTGAATTTCGCCGGGTCTTTTACAAATCTTCCTACAAAATTAATGTTGTTCATAGTATGCCTCCTGACTTAAATACTCGGCACACATTCATGACGTGTAAAAAAGAATCCCCTCCGCCATGCGGGGGAGGGGACAAGTATTACTGTCAAACTAACTGTTTTAATTAGCGAATGATATCTTTGTTATTCTTATTGCGCCGGGGAAGCCGGGGGTTCCTCCATTTCCGCCATTGCCAAAACCAGATGAATTTACACCTCCAGTGCCCGCAAGTGAATTTAGACCATGTGTACCAGATATACCACCAGCGCCACCTTTACCAGGTGCGCCAGAGGTGCCACATCCGCCACCGCCACCGCCACCGCCGTTTGCATATATCCCTAACGCAGATATACTGGTTTGACCGCCACTAAAACCTGCATTGGTGTTGGAAGTGCCTTGTGCACCGCCGTTACCTATAATTACACTATAAGCTTGCACTGTTACTGCTATTGTACTTTCAGCGCTGTAACCTGAACCACCGCCGCCGCCATATGCATTTGTATAGTTCCTACCACCGCCTCCGCCGCCGCCCCAGAGTTCAAACTGGTATGTGCCTGCCAGCGGAGGCGTCCATGTGCCGGATGTTGTTATTACTGTGCTGTAACTCTGTTCAGTCCATTTGGCTGTCAGAGTAATATTACCTGTTATTGCGGCGTTAAAATTAAACTTACTGCCGTTTAACTCCCAGTGGCTGAAATTATACCAACTGCGTGTCGGATTAGTTGGGGTATAAGCGGTTTTACCATACTCAATAATTTGTGAGCTTACATTACTGCCTCCTTTTGAATCAAATGAGACTGTGTATGTAATCATCGTCCAGCTTGCTTTAAGTGTGACATTTTTAGTTATTATATATGGGTTGGAAACACGTGTACTGCCGTCATACCAACCGGCAAAGGCATATCCTGTTTTTGTCGGATTACTCAGCGCTATACTGGTATTATAATCTTTGGTCTGCGAGCTGACAGCGCTTCCTCCGTCAGAATTAAATGCAACCGTGTACTGGTTGATCGTCCATGCTGCTTTTAGTGTAACATCTTTTGTTACGGCATACGGACTTGAAACCTTTATTCCGTCGTCATACCAACCGGCAAAGGTATATCCTGTTTTAAGAACTATTTCAGGCAAAGTTATTGATTCGTTATAATTTGCTGTTACCGGATCTATCCCTGACACGTTGTCAAAAGTAGCCGTGAACGTGATAATCTTCCAATTTGCTGTCAGCACGGCATCTTCATTAACAATATAGGGATCTGAAACTTTTGTTTCGTTATTATACCAGCCTTCAAAGATGAACCCTTCTTTTTCCGGAACAGGTAATATGATTTCGCTTCCTAATTCTGCGGTAATTGGATTATCCGGCGGTGTTATGCTTGTGAAGTTATCAAATAAAATAATTTGATATGTTTTTGACTCAAGCCATTTAGATGATAGCGTTACATTATCCAGAACGGTATAAGGGCTATTTACCCGTGTACTGCCGTCATACCAGCCGTCAAATGTATAATATTCCTTAGGCTCAGGTATTGGAAGCGTAATAGAACTGTTATAGTCAGCCAATATTGGTCTTATACCTGTTACATCAAAACTTACAGAATAAGTATATGGTATCCATCTGGCGGTTAGCGTTATATCTTTTGTCACGTGATACGGACTTGAAACAATTCCTTTGCCATCGTACCATCCGTCAAATGTATAACCAGTTTTCTCAGAGGGAATAGGAAGAGTTATTGCAGTGTTAAAACTTGTTGATACAGGCGTAATACCTGAAGCGTTGTCAAACGTTACAGTATAAACGCCGAATGTCCAGTGCGCGATCAGCGTTGTCTCTTTTGTTATGGTGTAAGGGCTTGAAACCTTTATTCCGTTGTCATACCAGCCGTCAAAGATGTACCCTTCTTTTTCCGGAACAGGCAGGTTAATGACTGTACCTATAGGAAAGAGTAACGGGTTGTCTGATTCAATATTCTCATAATCAGTGAAATAGATCTTGAACTGCGGGGCATTGCTTTTTTCTCCATCAGTTCCGGTATCACTGTCGCAACCGATACAACCGATGATAATAAACAAAAATACGGAAATAACAGACAGAAGCTTAATTCTACTCATAATGTGGACCTCCATTTTTTTTATTTTATTCATATAAATCAGTTTAGAATCTTGTTTCTGAAAACAGCAAAATGCTTAATCCGCTAAGATTTATGTTGGTATATGTTGTTTTCTGATTATTGGTGACATATCGGGCAGTTGTCCCGAAAAGAGTCTTTTTCAGGTGAACTTTTGCCCCGAAATCAATAAAAAGTCCTAAAACAGAGCTTGTATAGTTTTTTTCTGAGCCTGAGATAAAATATTTGGTTTGGTTAATGTGATAAACCGTTCCTGTATCGGCAATAAGTGTAACGCTATTGTTTAATGGTTCTTTGAATGCCAATCCGAGGGCATAAGTGAATATGTTAAATTCAAAATAATCTTTAAAAGGACCTGAATTATTCAGATACCAATTTTTTTGTTCATTCGTTTTAAAAGCTGAATTGCTTGCAATGACGGTAAACCCGAGATTATTATCAAAATATTTTGAATATTTTACTCCAATATTGTATCCATCTCCCGGACGATAATTTAACCCTCCGTCATTAATTGTGTGTGTAGGATGCACTGCGCCCAATTCAAGCGCTATATAATTCTGAGCATCACACACAACCGCAAAAAATAAACAAAAAATAAAAACATTAACAATAATAATTTTCATAAAACCATTTTCTTATACATATACTGACAGCCCGTTCACCAAGTGAATGTGTGTAACGTATAGATATTAGGAGGCGTCTATGGATAAAGAAACTTTTGAAGAAGATGAAAGCCCTGATATTGAGAAGATGGGTTACGGACCTGAGCCGGCGTTAGACGGTGAAGAATATGATGAAACGCAGGAGGCAGACGATGAACAGTTGGGAGAAAGTTGATAAACATCGTCAAGACCTCACAAACAAGATTGTGGAGGAGCTTGAGCAAGGTAAAATTCCATGGCAGCATCCGTGGGTAACTCCGTATAACCCTGTTACTGAAACGGTTTATAAGGGCGCAAACCGTTTAAAGCTTGGATTTGACAGTACGAAGAAAGGTTATGATGATCCGAGGTGGTGTACCTTTCATCAGGCGCAGCAGAACGGCTGGAAGGTTAAGTCGGGAGAAAAAGCATCAAGTATAGAGTGGTGGCAATGGAGTAAAAACGAGCCTGTTCTGGATGATAAAGGTCAACCTAAGCTGGATGCGGATGGGAAACAGATAACGCAATCTGTGAGTTTGGAAAAACCTGTATGTAAAATTTACAGTGTATTTAACGCATCTCAGATAGAAGGTATGCCGCCGCTGGAACAAAAACAGCTTAACACTGTAGAAACGGCGGAAAGGATATTGAGCGCTTCGGGAGCTCAAATAGAACACAATAATGGAGCAAGGGCATATTATTCGCCTTCAGACGATAAAATAGTTTTGCCGGTAAGAAGCTATTTTATAAGTAACGAGATGTACTATGGCACGGCGCTTCATGAGCTTGCGCATTGGACAGGACATGAAAATCGTTTGAATAGGGATATGTCAGGCGTTTTCGGTTCGGAAAAATACGCCAAAGAGGAATTACGCGCTGAATTGGCGAGCAGTTTCGTAAATCACGAATTAGGTACAACACGTGATACTACAAATACGGCTGCATATCTGCAATCATGGATTCAAGCCCTTAAAAATGACAAGAATGAGATATTTAAAGCCGCTTATGACGCCGACAAAATATCAGATTACATAATGGAGTTTGGCAAAGAGAAAACGTTAAACCATGAGGTAAGTAAAGCCTCCCCTGAAAACAACAACGAAAAGTCGGGAAGTTTATTTTATTTTAGTAATTTGGGAGTCGCGGAAACCGGCTTTTATGTTGTGTGTACTAAAAAAGAGGCTGACATAATAAACGAAGTGATTATATCTCCAGTTAACGGTCATTATACTGAAGTTGCTCCCGCTTCCGCTATATCTAATGAAGAGGGGTTTGTTCGCGCCGTGATTGATCACAGCGGTGTTTATTACCATGAGGACAGGTTGAAATATGATCCAATATCGTTGTTTTCAGAACTTGGCGACGACCGTGTATTTAAAGGAATAGATGAATTGCTTTCGAGGGGATTTTACAAAGATAATGAGAAAGATTGGGCATTAAGAGATAAATTACAGGATAAACTAAATGATGTAAAAACGCTTAACCATGAGGCTGCTAAAGCGGAAACACTCACCCATGAAACTCCTATTAAAAATATCTCTGAAAAGAACGCCTGTGCGGACATTGTTATCAATGTTCCCCGTGAAATCAAAGACGAAGCAAAAGCGTTGGGCGCAAAATGGCACGCTGGGCAAAAGACATGGTATATCCCTAAAGGCGAAAATATCAATCAATTCACAAAATATCTTCCTGAAGACGGCAAACTCTCAGCTCTCAAAGATACGCCTCTTTTTGTGTCATATAGCGAAAAAGGTAATGTAAAAGGGGTTGCAAGATGGAATGAAGAGAGCAGGACGTGGTATTTACCGGCGGGTGAAGATATACGGAAGATACCGGAAAGGTACTATGAGTTTCATAAGCAGCAGGAGGGTCCGAAAAAGACATTTGAAGAATTTGCGGCGGAAAAAGGTCTTATCATAGAAGGTCAGGCTGTATCGGACGGACATATACACCGAGTTCCTGTTTACGAAGGGAAGCCGAAATCAAAAGACGGCGCATATGTGTTGCATGATGATCAACAAGGCAGGGCAGGGTATGTGCAGAACTTTAAAACCGGTGAGACGGCAACTTTCGGAGAACGCAGCGTTGAAATAATCAATAGTGTGAATAGTGATCAGCTTGAGGCTATCAAAGCGGAACGTCTGGCTGAGCGTAATAAAACACAAGATAAAACAGCAAAAACGGTAGATTATCTTGTAAATAATAAGTTTACGCCGGCGTCAAAAGATAACCCGTATCTGCAAACAAAAGGGGTAAAAGCAAACCTCGCTATGGCTGATACTGAGGGAACTCTGATAATTCCTCTGAAAAATATTAATGGTGAGCTGCGTTCATTCCAAAAGATATGCGATGACGGACGTAAGAATTATATATCCGGCGGTCAGAAGTCAGGATGTTTCTTCACGTTCTCCGATGAAAACGGTTTACATGTTGTTAAATCTCGCAATCAAGTCATTATTTGTGAAGGTTTCGCGACCGGTGCAAGTATTTATGAAGCGACAAACGTTCCTACAGTGTGCGCTATGGATGCAACCAATCTGAAACAGGTTGCAACCGAAATACGCCAAAAATACGGAAATGATGTAAATATTATTATTGCCGGCGATAACGATCATAAAACGCCGTCTAATCCGGGCAAATATTACGCTGAAAAAGCGGCTGAAGCTGTCGGCGGTAAAGCTGTAGTCCCTGAATTTAGCAAAACTGAAAAGGAAAAAGGGCTGACAGATTTCAACGATTTACAGCAAAGCCAAGGTCGCGCCGCTGTTTTTAAGCAGCTTGAAAAGAGCTTGGAAGAAAAAAATATCAATCAGAACAGAACACAGAATAGAGAGCAAGAAAGGTAAATATCCTCCTACCTACCAAATAAGGCGGTGTATGTTCTCCACGGCATACACCGCTTTTTATCAGAACTTTTTCAGGTACATTTATTGCAAATAACCCAAATAACAATATATTTTGGAGGATTATTATGCAAGCTGTTATTCTTGTCCCTGTAGAAACGTCTATATTGTCTGAAAGCGAATCACTTTGTGATTACATCCAAAAACACTATCTCCCGTATTACAAAGAAAAGCCAATTAGTAGGATCAAATCTGATTTATACCGGATTAATGCTATTCTTCAAGACCCTATCGCAAATATAGACATTCAAAAACTGAACCGTAATGATTTTATCATGTTTTTTCAGCGTATTGAGAAACGTAATGTCAGCAGAGCTACTATGAATAGGTATAGGGCGAGGTTAGCCGCAATTATGAATCATGCTATGTATGCGGGTATTATTAAAAACAATCCTATTAAACAGATTCGGCAATATAAAGAGCAGCCAAGAAAAAGATCTCTTAATTTAGACGAGATTAAAATACTTTTGGAGGAATGTAAAAAAAGCGCTAATAAATACCTCTATCTGGTTGTTATGATTGCTTTATATACTGGCATGAGAAAGGGAGAAATTTTAAACCTTGAAATGACAAATATCTCCCAAGATTACATAAATCTACGTGACGGACAAACGAAATCAGGATATAGCAGAGTAATTCCGCTTCATAATGGTCTTATAAAATACATAGGAGAGCATCTGAATGGGAAAAAAGATATTGGCAAAATGTTTGGGTTCAAATCAATACGGACATCGTGGGAGAACGCAGTCAAACGTTCTAAACTGAAAGACTTCCGGTTTCATGATTTGAGACGTACTTGCGCGACGTGGCTTAAAGACAGTGACGTTAATATTCATACTATATCAAAATTATTGGGACACTCCAGCATAACAATGACAGAACGCTATCTTGCCAATGATACGCCCAAAATCAGAGAAGCAATAAGCAAATTATCGTTCGTTGAAAAATAACTATTGACAGAAATGAACTTATTAAGTTAAAAGTAAATTGACGGATTTCGTGAGAAAAATTTATGTTTTTACAAAAAATTTTAGCATTCTTGATCTTATGCCCATGTATTGTCTTGCCGGACGCAAGGGACTTAAAATCCCTCGGGAGTAATCCTGTACCGGTTCAAGTCCGGTCCCGGGCATACATATAAACTACTGATTATTCAAGGTTTTTTTAATAGCGTCTTTTTCCACTTGGGATAAGTTCAAAAATAAATTGAACAAATAATAAAAATATGTTACAATATTTTCACTTGTAATTTTACGGGATGAAAATGTGATTGAAGAACGCATTTATCGTATGATACCACTTTTAGATGAGCGGCAAAGAAGGTTGTATTTGGCAAACGAAGCTATATCTTGTGGACGTGGAGGTATAAGTCTTATAAGCCGCATTTCTGGTATGTCGCGAACCACAATAACAAAAGCAGTTGAAGAACTGAATAGCAACGATAAAATTGACGGTAATGTGCGCAGAAGCGGAGGTGGGCGTAATTATATAGAGTCAAAATATCCAGATATTTAGGAAAACATCCGAAAAATCATTGATGGGAAAACATATGGAGACCCTATGCGAGTATTATCATACACAACCGAAAGCTTAAGGCAACCTCCAAAAACCACATCTTTAATAATGTATGTAAAACAATTATGATAAGTTTGATGTTATAGCATTTCCACTTTACATTAATAATATTTTATGATAAAATACAATCATTAGATGGGGTGATTGTATGAAACCAATATCTAGGGCGTGTTGACACTATTTTAGCCATATAGCAATAAAGGCAAATTGAATAAACGCCAAGAACATTACATCTGTTTTGTCATAGCGAGTGCACACCCTACGGAATCTTTTCAAACG
>JAIRQX010000059.1 GCA_031256375.1 Deferribacteraceae bacterium | reverse complement strand
CAAAATGCTTGGCATTTTGGAAGGCAAGGCAAGATAACACTCTTGCCGTAGCCGGTAAATAAAAATTGCAGGACGCAATTTTTATTTAAAAATGGAATAAGTAGGGCGTACTTTTTTGTCAGGAGGCTATGATGATTTATATGAACAGGAAGAGGAGTGCTATAACAATATATTGTACCGTATTAGGCGTTATTTTGTTATTAATCACAGCCGGCTGCATGGAAGAGGAGGGTTATTATAATGATGAACATACTTTACCGGAACTTTCAGGATACTACGATAACTGCACCGTATATCTTTCATGGACGAATGTAAATCCGGACAGTAATTATACATATCACATATACAGAGGAGGAATACTTCCATCCCTGATTGGCACAACAACTGATTTCTCCTATATAGACAATGTAACTTCCAGAGAATTCTTTTTCGGCAGATGTACATACGAGGTGGCAACCAGTGGAGACACGTACCCTTTTGGTAAAGTGGAAATTGTAGCCGGACGAGAGATTTATTCTTGCATATATAGCATTTCAAAAACGGAGTAAACACATGAAGGGATATTTGAAAATTTTGTTTGTGTTATTAACAGTTTTTTTAATGGCTACAGGCTGCGGCGACAGTTCCGGTTCAGCTTCATCAGATGACGACACATACGCGATTTCATTTGAAGGGTTGCCTGAAAGTGATGTTCTGTTTAACACCACAAATAATACTTCCACATTAAGCGATGTCAGAATTATTGCCACCCAAAACGGTAAACCTTCTGGCGGCATAACCCTAAGATTTTCCTCAGTATCTGTTGATGACAGTGAAAATTCCAATATAACCCAAAATCAGAGAGGAAAAGTCAATATGACTATCCTGCAAGGGAATGAACACATAAATGTTACAAATTCATTTGAATGGACAACATCCACCGCATCTGACGGCAGACCCACCGGAGTGAACGGTCAGCCGTACGATTTAACATTTATAGAATTGCTTGGTCAACGTAAAATCACGGTTAAAGCAGAGATTTTAGCGGGAAGTGAGCCTCTTGTCAGTGAGACAGTGATCATAACTTTCGGAAAAGGTCCTATTTCCGCTTTAAATGGAGTTCCGCAAGCTGACAGCATAAAAACATGGGATAGCGCTAACAGCGTATGCGCGTCAACCGGACTTCCTTCTTATGAACAATTCGCTGCAATTGCGGGGTCTATCCCCAACGCTTTTAATATGGCAGGCTGGCAGGGCGGCACATATTGGCATAACAACAGCGAAATAGATGGCGGCGCTGTTGAAATCGGAAACACTCTGACTGATTATAATAATTATTACATTATTTGCAAGGCTTTGTGATTTTATCCTTTTATGAAATACTCTCATGCAATATTAACTTTATTATTTGTAATTTTTGCAGTTAATATTTATGCGCAAATTTCCCAGTCTCCCGCCGAAGAGCAGCGGCTTCTTGAAGAACGTGAAAGGATAGAAGAAGATATACGGCGCTCACTGATACCGCCCACTAAAACAGAAATTCCTCAAGCGCCCGCGCCGTTTGATATTGTCAGAGATGATGATGTTTGCTTTACGCTCAAAGAGGTTTATTTTGATAATATAACAATAATTTCTCCGAAAAAACTTAAAAATATAACAAAAAAATATATCGGGGGATGTA
This sequence comes from Deferribacteraceae bacterium, assembly GCA_031256375.1. Lineage (GTDB taxonomy): Bacteria > Chrysiogenota > Deferribacteres > Deferribacterales > JAISNW01 > JAIRQX01. The sequence continues at coordinate 3,998 of JAIRQX010000059.1, read as the reverse complement.
TTACGCCAGATTTAATAAACGCTGTGATAACAGATGTGAATAATGCGTTTATATCCAAGAAAGCCATTACCTCACGGGTGTTTCTTCCTATAGAGCAGGATAATCTTAATGACGGCGTGTTGAAACTTTACGGGCTTGAGGGGACTGTTGAAGAGTTTGAGTTGATTGAAAACAATATTGTAAAAAACGGTTTTTTCCCAAAACTCAAATTAAAAGCAGCTTTCCCCTTTCAAAAAGATAAAATCCTTGATTTAGGCAGAATTGAACAGGGGGTGGATGTTCTTAAATCCATACCGTCACAGAATGTTCAGATGGATATTGAGCCCGGCGCAAGTGAAGGGAAAAGTAAGGTAATAATATACAACACTACCGGAGACGCTAATTCGTTAAAATTGACTTACGATAACTCCGGTTCCAAGTCTGTTCATGAAAACAAAGCGTCAATGAAATATTCAAGGTATGGTCTGTTTGGTTTATCAGACGCTCTATCCATCAGCGCGTCCACCGATCTTGAAGCGGACGCGTACTCATTATACAGCCGGTATTTAGCCGTCTCATATAACATAAGCGTCGGACGGCTGTTTTTCTCGGAAACATATTCTTATGGTCCCACAAGAGATTCCAGAATTCTTATAAACGGCGATCATATGAGAAATGACTCACTAACCCAGAACAGCTATACAGATTTTGAGTACATGCTCTTGCGTTCCGGTTCGCATAAACTGATTTTTGGATCTAACTATACAGTAAAAGATGTTGAGAACTTCATATTGGTCAGAGATGTCCGGGCGCGCGTGGAAGTGTCCAGCCGGACACTTTCATTAATATCGCCATATTTAAAGTACAATATGTACGGCGCAAATTATGTGTTATATGTCAAACCCGCCTATATCAAAGGGGTGAACTGGTTCGGTACGTATGATGACAAAGAGTTCACTTATCCGCAGAAAGGACAGTATGATGCGGCGAAATTGACAGCCTATTTTTACTTTAACTTTATCCGTCCTTTATCTTTTACCGCTTTCGGAGATTCACAATACGCCAACGACAGACTCTTCAGTCAGGATATGTTTTTTATTGGCGGCGAAGGGAGTGTACGCGGATATAAATTCTATACGTTGGGCGGCGAAAAGGGGTGGAATATGCAAAATGATCTGACTTTTGCCGTAGGACAAGTAACACAGAATATTTTACTCAGACACTTTTTACTGTCAGCATTTATTGATGTCGGAATGGTTAATGAAAAAGATATGGGAGATATGTATCTTTCAGGTTATGGATGCAAACTGGCGTTTGACCATAAAAATATCGGGGCATATATAGTTTATGCGCGACCTCTTAATTACCCGAGTAGTTTCTATACGGATGATTATGCAATGTATTTGTCTGTAGATTATAAGATTAGTTTTTGAAGGGAATAACGATAACTTTTATGAAACGGTTTTTAATTGTAATAATGTTATTTTCCTATACAACTGTTTTTGCAGAAAAGTCTAACGCAGACATATTTGAGAACGGAGCTTTTTGGAAACATATAGAAAACACATTTGAAAACAGAAACATAAAAGGTTTAAACTACTATATTACGGTAAGTCAAGGGATGCCAGCGTCATCTAAAAACCGTTTTAATTATAAAGAAAAAGACTACCACCTTACACGCGATAACAGCAATAGTTATTCTGTTCATTTTGTGTGGGGCAGTGTTATTGGTGGAGGTTTTTTATACAACACAGGTAAAAGCGAAGGATATATAGAAAATAAAAACATTTATCTCCAATCTGACTACTATAGTGTACATGTGGAGGCAAGTCATCCTACGGGATTGATTTTATCACTCACAATCGACGCTATAATGGATAGTGAAAAATTATTCTACTGGTTTTCACCATTAATGTTAGTTGAATTTTATATATCTGGCGGCGGTGCGTTTGTGGTCAATACAGCAACATTTGAAGGTATGACTAAAACACACAATAATGTATTAGGCTATGGAGAGTTTGGACTGCGTACATTGGAATTTTATCACATTAGTCTTGATTTTGGATATAGATATACAAGCCGCAAATGGAATAGTATAGGTGATCTTAATTATGTAGCTGGCGGACAGGAGTTCAGAACAGGCATTAGTTTGGTGTTTTAATATAAAATAAAACTCCAGAGGGCGTGACAGAGAAAAAATAGTTGACATTCACCCCGCTTTAATGAAATATAATGGTTTATGGTCAGTGTAGATATTATACATTCTAAATCAATTCGTTACTATTACACTTATCCCCTTTTATAGGGGGAAAATCTGTTTGTCTGCAAAACACAGTTTAAAATGTCTTTTTATATTATAAAATAAATTAGGAGTGAATTATTATGTCTGAAATAAGATTTTTTTCCGGGGAAAGCGTACCCCTTGAGATGCATAAAGTGCGTATGGTACAGAAGGTGAATCTGCTGCCGGTGGAAAAACGCCTTAACTGTATCATTGACGCGGGATTTAATACGTTTCTGCTGAAAAACAGGGATGTTTTTCTTGATATGCTCACGGACAGCGGCGTTAATGCCATGAGCACAGATCAATATGCCGCAATGATGCAGGCGGACGACAGCTATGCAGGGTCTGAGACCTTTTACCGTCTTGAAAAAGCGCTACAGGATTTATTCGGGATGAAATATTTTTTGCCGGCGCACCAAGGGCGCGCGTGTGAAAACATTATTTCAAAAACTTTAGTAAAACCAAAATCAACCGCGCTTATGAACTACCATTTTACAACAACCAAGGCGCATATACTGCTTATGGGAGGCTACGTGGAAGAGATTGTCGGGGATGGGGGGCTTGTTGTCCAAAGCAGCGAACCTTTCAAGGGCGACATTGACATCAGTAAACTTAATGAAGCTATAAAGCGGATAGGTACTGACAAAATCAGTTTTGTGCGCATTGAGGCGGGGACCAATCTCATAGGCGGACAGCCGGTATCAGTACACAATATCCGCGAAGTATCACAGATTTGCCGTAAATCCGGAATAAAACTGATATTTGACGCAAGTCTTTTGGCAGATAACTTATATTTCATTAAAATGCGTGAATCTGAGTATAAAAATACCGAAATTGTTGAGATAATACGCGAAATAGCTTCCCTTTTTGATATTATTTACTTCTCAGGGCGTAAGCTGGGCGCGGCGCGCGGCGGTGGCATATTAACATCCGATGACGAATTATTTATAAAAATGCGTGAGTTTGTGCCGCTTTACGAGGGCTTTCTGACTTACGGGGGGATGTCAGTGCGGGAAATGGAGGCTATGGCAGTTGGGCTTAGGGAAACAACAGACATTGATGTAATTAGCCAAACCCCTGTATTTGTTGAAGCGCTGAGTAATATGCTGCATTCAAAAGGGATTCCTGTTGTACTACCCCCGGGTGGGCTTGGCTGTCATCTGGACGCTAAACAATTTTGTTCGCATATACCACAGACACAATATCCGGCGGGCGCATTGGCGGCGGCGTTATACATAGCCGGCGGCATAAGGGGGATGGAGCGCGGTACAATTAGTGAACAACGCAACGAAGACGGCAGTGACCATCCGGCGGAGATGGAGTTAGTAAGGCTTGCTTTGCCAAAACGAGTGTTTACATTGTCACAGATAAAATATACTACCGACCGCATAGAATGGCTGTACAAAAACCGCAGCATAATCGGGGGACTAAAATTTATTGAAGAACCGAAAGTTCTCCGGTTCTTCTTTGGCAGACTGTCTCCGGCAAACAACTGGCATAAAGAACTGACGCAACAGTTTCGTAATGATTTCGGGGATAGTCTATAGCGGTTCACTTGTTATTGCGAAAGACGTTGTAGCAAAGCAATCCGGAATAAACAATCCGGATTGCCGCGCCTAATTCCATTTTTAAATAAAAATTGCGTCCTGCAATTTTTATTTACCGGCTACGGCAAGAGTGTTATCTTGCCTTGCCTTCCAAAATGCCAAGCATTTTGTCACGGCATCCATGCCGT
>JAIRQX010000038.1 GCA_031256375.1 Deferribacteraceae bacterium | reverse complement strand
TTGCGTTGATGAAATCGAGATTTTCGGTCTTGACATTGCCGCGCTGAACCGGAAAGTGACCTGCTATCCGTTCAAATTGCGCTTTGATAATTTTCATGCGATCATTATAATACAAAATTTATGTAGTGTCAACACACCCTAGTAAGAGTATTTTATGCACAGGATACTATCAAGTCAGTAGCTACTGACGGCGTAATCGTAGTTACTATTACAGGTAGCAACAAGGTTGAGGAGTATGTATACGGTTCGCTACAGCGTTTATTTTATGCAGGTGGCGATGCAGTTAGTGTTCAAATCTCGGGCGGTGTAATCGCGGTAAACAAATCAAATGGTCAGACAGAAGAATTGCAAAACGGCTCTATGATAAGGATTTATTAGAGTTTTAAACACTTATTAAACATCTATAGCAGTTCACATTACATTGACCGTCTTTTGAGCGAAATGTTTTCATGCAGTGCGGCAATCCACACAGGTAAAAGCTTATCATGGATTGCTTCGTCACTAAGCCTCTCGCAAAGACGAGTGGAACCGCTCTAAACTCAGCAGGCAAAGCCTGCTTCCGTTACGCGCCTTTTATAGCATTTCAATGTTGAAATGCTATAGCCAAATCATTACAATATGGGCTAAATATGGATAGTGTTGAATTTACAGCAGACTCAGAGGCAAAAAGGGTTGATGCGTTTTTATCTGCTTTTCTGGGGTTGTCCCGCAGTTATGCCGCAATATTAATTTCGGAAGGGCATATTCTTATGAACGGCAAATCTCCGCGCAAATCTGACGGCGTTAAAGCGGGAGATTCATTCAAAGTAGTATTCCCAAAAGAGAAGATTCCGGATATAACTCCGAAAGAGATTCCGTTTGATATAATTTTTGATACTGCCAGATACGCGGTGATAAATAAACCCGCAGGAATAGCCGTGCACCCCGCCCCGGGGCATTATGACGATTCATTGGTAAACGGCTTACTCCACGCTTTTAATATCAATGATGAAGAGGGGGCGTTCAGACCCGGGATAGTTCACCGGCTGGATAAAGACACCTCCGGTTTGCTGGTGGTGGCTAAAGACAGACAGGCGCGTGAAACGCTTAGCCGGTTGTTCCGTGACAGACAGATGAACAAATACTATATGGCAGTGGCTTCCGGTATCCCCCGCTTCGTACACACGGTTGTAGATACCCCTATCGGCAGAGACAGAAAAAACCGCCAGCGTATGGCGGTGTGTGAGGACGGCAGACCTGCCCGAACCGGAATAACCGTAAAAGAACAGTATAAAAACGCTTTTTTAGCGGAAATATCTCTTTATTCAGGCAGAACACATCAGATACGAGTCCATTTGAAACATATTGGTCACCCTCTTTTGGGGGACAGTGTTTACGGCGGAACACGTGAAACGGCGTTTTTTGTCAGACAGGCTTTGCACGCGCACAAACTGGAGTTTACGGATCCTTTCTCCGACAAGGAGATCTCTGTCAGAGCGAAGCTGCCGGAAGATATGGCTGAACTGCTGGCTAAGCTGAGAACGCAAGGTTGATATATAGCAGTTCAAAAGATTGACAATATAGCCTTAAATAATATACATAGTATTTATGAATATACTTAATAATTTTAAAGCTGAATCAACCGCGTTGCAGCGCACTATAGCCCTGCCGGAAGGAAATGACAGCCGTGTCATTGATGCGGCTGTGACGGTAATGAAAGAAAAGATTGCCAGACTTATAATTTTGGGCGATATGAATGAAGTCAGCAAGGCAATTAAGGCTAGATCAGATGATGATCTAGCCGGATACATAATAATTGACCCTTTGACCGATCCGAAACATTCCATATATGCCGAAAAATATTATGAAATGCGCAAAAATAAAGGCGTTACAATAGAAGAAGCTGCGCGGTCAATGAAAGACCCGCTGTATTTCGGGGCTATGCTGGTGCGCGAGGGGCTGGCGCATGGCTGTGTCGCCGGCGCGGCTCATACCACGGCGGATGTTTTGCGCTCCGGCATACGTGTGGTGGGCACAAAAAACGGCAATACGGCTGTTTCGTCCTGTTTTATCATGGTATCCCCCAAAAAAAATTTTGGAGAAAACGGCGTTCTGCTTTTCGCCGACTGTGCGGTAAATCCCGATCCAACACCTGAAATGCTTGCAGATATAGCTATTTCTACTGCTGATAGCTGCAAAAAATTTCTACGCGCTGAACCCCGCGTGGCGATGCTGTCTCACTCTACAAAAGGGAGCGCAGTTAATCCTAGTACGGAAAAGGTGACAAAGGCGCTTGAAATACTACGCATGAAAGCGCCGGATCTGACGGTTGACGGAGAATTACAGCTTGACGCCGCGCTTATCCATTCTGTAGGGGAACGAAAAGCCCCCGCAAGCCCTGTTGCGGGAAGAGCCAATGTGTTGATCTTCCCTGATCTGAATTCCGGAAATATCGGATATAAACTGGTAGAGCGTTTTTCAGGCGCAGAAGCGATAGGTCCTATTATACAGGGCTTTGCGCATCCCATAAACGATCTGTCCAGAGGGTGCGGGGCGGCGGATATAGTTAATGTTGTCGCTATTACAAGTGTACAGGCGGAATAATAACTATGAATATTTTAGCTCTTAACTGCGGCAGCTCTTCAGTAAAATACCAACTGTATAATTGGGAAACGCATTGTGTCACCGCCAAAGGGGTAGCGGAGCGAATAGGGGTTGGTGAATCTTTTTTGCTGCATAAAACTATCAATGGAGAGAAAAAGATTACGGAACCCACCCTTGCAGACCATCTCAGCGCTGTTGAACTGATTATGAAAACATTAACGGACCCTGTTTACGGAGTAATAAAGGAGATAACAGAGATATCCGCCGTTGGTCACCGAGTGGTGCACGGCGGTGAGAAGTATACAAAAAGTGAGATAATTACGCCAAAAGTTACAGATACGATAAAAGAGCTTTCCGTACTTGCCCCGTTGCATAACCCGCCTAATCTGGCAGGGATACTTGCCGTCCAAAAACTTATGCCGGACGCGCCGCAGGTAGCGGTTTTTGATACTGCCTTCCATCAGACAATGCCTGATACAGCATATTTGTATGCTGTACCCATGGAGTGGTACGAGAAAAACAATATCAGAAAGTATGGTTTTCATGGCGCGAGCCATCTCTATGTTTCAAAACGCGCGGCGGTAATGCTGGGCAAATCTGCATCTGAATGCAACCTTATAACTTTGCATATAGGTAACGGAGTAAGCGTCACCGCTGTAAGAAACGGGGTAAGCGCGGACACCTCTATGGGATTTACCCCGCTTGAAGGGGCGGTTATGGGGACAAGGTGCGGCGATATTGATCCCGCAGTGCCGCTTTATATGCAGAAAATCCTTGGCAAAAGCGCCGGTGAAATAGATTCTGTTCTGAATAAAAATTCAGGGCTTTTGGGGATTACAAAACGATTTACTGATTTTCGGGATATAGAGCGTCAGGCAAAGGCAGGGGATAAACTTTGTGAACTCGCAATTAATATAAAAGTGTACCGCCTAAAAAAGTACATAGGTATGTACACCGCTACTCTTGGCAGACTGGATGCCGTGATATTCACGGCGGGGACAGGGGAAAACTCCGCCCTTCTGCGCAAACTTACCCTGAAAGGGCTTGAACATATCGGAATAGATATAAACGAAGAAAAAAACCTTGCCACAAATACAAGTTCCGGAGAAACGGATATCTCTACCCCGGAATCAAAGGTTAAAGTATTTGTAATCCCAACCAATGAAGAGCTTGTGCTTGTAGAAGATGTGGTTGCCGTTCTGAACGGCGCATATACTGACCATATGCGGTTCCCGTACTCTTTTGTTAAATGAGCTTAATTCTTACAGCGGGAAAATGTAACGCAATTACGCTTTTACGCGCATCTGTCTATAGCGGTGAACCGCTCATCTTTCCCACAGACACAGTTTACGGCATCGGTGCGCCAATAAGCTCTTTGCCGGCAAATAAAAAGGTTTACGGACTAAAAAAAAGACCTCAGGATCAGCCAATGCCGGTATTGATAGGCGGCTGGGAGCAGCTTAGTTCGCTTGCGGCGGAAGTGGGCAGGGATGTTTTGATATGGCTGAAAAATGCGTGGACGCTATCAAACCCTGTAAGATATACCGTAATTCTGAAAGCTGCGCCGTGGCTTCCCGCTTTCTATACGAAAAACGGAAATGTAGCTGTACGTATGACTGTCCTGCCATGGCTTGCGGACGCTATCCTTACTATGGGAACGCCCGTCACAGCTACCAGCGTGAATGTCAGCGGTGAAATGCCGCTAAATAACGCGAGTGAAATTGCGGAAAAATTCCTGCCTGTCTGTAAATTTATGCTTTGGGGAGAATCAGGAGACTGTCACGCATCAACTATCGTTGATCTGACCGGCAAAGATCTTAAAGTTGTAAGGGTATAATGCCAAATATTACAGTTTGGAATCGGAATTATAAGTAAACCCTTTTGATTTTCGCTCATCCTGAAGTTTTTCCCATGCGTCCATACCTTCATCAATAAGCAGCGCATTATCTTTTTTCAGTACAGGGTATCCTTTAAAAAAACTGCTGAATTTTTCACACGGATAACTGCCGCACAATGCGCATATTTCAATCTCTTTCTCTTTTGCGCATATTCTGACGGCGCAGGCGGGATTTCCGCCGCCGTCCTTGCATGATATACATAAACCGTCTTCAGCCATATATTTCAGAAATAACCAGAAACCATCCCCGCCGGGAATCTTATTAATTATCTCCGCAAACCCCGATTTTTTCATCTCATTTTGCAAGATTTTTGCCGCAGGTTCAATCTTCGCTTTTACCGCACAATTTTCGCAATAAAGCCCGCAATAACAGATGAACTTTTTATCCATGAAGTAAATATTCCTCCTTTCTGATAAATAAGCAAGATCATGGTAGCTGAACAAGCGGAAAAAGTGAAGAGAAGAATTATAGCAATTTGACAAAACATATACCGTTTCGTATGCTGTGAATTGGAGTTGTCAAAAATTGGGGGTACGCGAGTAGTAATAGTTCGCGTACCCCCAATTTTCCAGATAACAAGTCTGTAATATGTTGATTCTATTGAGAAATATTGAATAAATTGATTGAAAGAGCCTCTTTAAGATGTTACAATGATTGTGTTAAAAAAGACTGTAAAATCAACTAAAGAGGCAAAGTTATGATAGCTAAACAATCAGAAAAAGTGAAGAGAAAAATCAAGAGTGTTGTAAATAGGGTATCTCCTAGTTTAACAAAGCCGAAGTATAAGTTTTTGCTTGAAATGATAACGGGAATGTTAGCGACACAAAGCTCCAATCTTACGGAAATAGCGCGTAGTCTTAAAGAAGATACCGGTATTAAACACATAAGTAAGCGTATTCATCGTCATATATCTACAAGTAGCAATATTTTAGATATTTCCAACACCTATACATCTCATTGCTGCAAGTCAGCTATAAATGAAGAAACGCTTATTTGTCTTGACGCAGGAGATATAACGTACAGCAAAGCCAAAGGTTATGAGTTTATGAGTATGGTTCATGACGGTAGTAGTGGTAAAATACGTCTTGGTTATCCATTAAACCTGTTGGTATGTCGTAACGGCAAATCAGCGCCGTTTCCTGTTCTGCTTGAGGTATTTAACCGGCGCGAGAACTATATGAGTGATAATAAAGAGACATTGAGCATAATAGAGCGATTTATGGAAGTTCATGGCAGTAAAGGTGTATGGACTCTTGATCGCGGTTATGACAGTAGGCTGATTATGGAGTTTATTCTTGAGCGTGGAGGTAACTTTAATATCCGCCAGAAAGGTAACAGACATTTAACTGCTTATGGTTGTTCGCAATCTGCACACTCAATAGCCACAGGTATTACCCGCCGATATAGGTATAGTGAGGGTAGTTTTGGTTATAAGAAGTGTTATCTTGGTGACAATGCGGTAACATTGATATATTACAAGCGAGGCAAAGTTGATTTGATATTGTTAAGTTCCGGTCACATAACGAAGA
>JAIRQX010000046.1 GCA_031256375.1 Deferribacteraceae bacterium | reverse complement strand
GAGTGTAATGGCTAAAAACCTGCGAAATTCAGGGCTGGCAATAATTCTTGTCACAATCTGCATAGCGCGGACAAAATCATCAAAATTGCCGTAAGTTGAAATAAAGAAGTCCATTACATCTTACCTTTAAATAGGTTGCCTAGATCGTTAAAACCGCGGTTTTTCCGCTGTTCAAGGTTTTGTTTGGTCTGTAAAAAATTATATGAATCTTTTGCCGCAAGATCGTACCACTCCTTAAACTTCTCTTGCTGTTTTATTGCGCCGGAAATTAGTTTATCAACCTCCTTTATAAGTTCTACACCTCTGTCTCCGCCAGCCACGCTCGTATCCTCCCTGAAAGCTACAAGCTGCGGAATTAAGTGCTGAAAGTAAATATCAACATAACGGTAAGTCAGTTCTATTGCCGCAATATCTTTAAGAAAATTTATAGTTGTTGCCAGATATGTTTTATCTCTTGCGCCGGCATCATTTTTTATAAGAGCAAAAATACTGGTTCCCTGTAAAGCGTTTATAAAATTATTGTCAACCGATACATTTTCGCCCGTAAAAGCGTTATACAACTTATACATCTGTTCTTCAGCGTATAATGCATTATTTTCGCCTGAGATCGTTTTACACTGAGCGTTAGGAGTTTCATCTTTTGTATAAAGAGCCATAGTCAACTCAGAAAGGGACTTATCGCACGGAGGAATAAATTGTACCGGAGGTTTTTTCTTAGGATTATAAATAACATCTCCGTATAGCGCACGAACACGGTTAACATCATACTTATTCGGAAAAGTAAACGGATCAGATGAACTACCGGAGGAAGATAACCACTCCTTATAAATATACTTAAGCAATGAACCGCCATTCTTTATATATTCAGCGGCGGAATATTTACCGACAAGCGTTTGCTCAATAAGTTTTTGTATAGTAACCGGATCGTCCGCCTGTTTTACAGCAGAGTCATAACTATTTGAAAATCCAGATTTAACCATTTCTAAAGCATCGCCAGCCGTAGTCATCATATTTGCGCGAAAACTGCTGTCAGTAGCTAACGAAACAACGCCGTTTGCAATCGCGCAGCCGTCCAACTGCATAGAGTTAAGCATATTGATTATAGCCATAGCCGTTTCAACTGTATTCGCAAGTTCAGGTGACAACAGTTTCATTGCTATGCTCACCGCTATATATATTGCGGTATTGGGATTACTCAACTGCTTATATATATTTTTAAGCCCCTCCTCTGTAAGAAAACTAAATCCGCCGCCAATAATATCTATACCGTTACAGCCAACCTGAATTGACGGAGGCGTTATGGATATCGGATTAACACTCACAACCGGCGTCCGTTTCGTATAACTGCCAAACGTTACATAACCCCGTTCCTGACTTTTCAAATACTCAGGACTCATATTATTACTGACATCGTTTACAAAGTCCGATACAAAACTGGCATGACTCGGTGTAACTACTGCCAAAAACATTAAAAATGCTATAAAAATTCTCATAAAACACCTTACTTTAATATGTTCTGAAAAGTTGTATCTGTTGTTTCACCGCGGCTATAACGAATATACCGGTAAGCTCTCTCTTCCATATCCGGCAGAGTTATAACACCGTTTGAAATGGGGAAAACATTCCGGTTACGGTCAACCATTTTAATCGTGGGAGTAATTTCAACCTGAAACGATGCTGCGACATTCGGTTTCTCATTTATATCAACAGCCTCAATTTCCCATCCATAACGTTCCTGAAACATCTGTATCAGCGGCGTTTGTTGTACACAATAAGCGCAGGTAGTTGAGTAAAAATATATCAGACCGTATTCACTTTTGTTTGCTTTAAGGGTTGTCGCTATTGCCTGATTCCGCTCTTTGTCATGCAGAACGCGGTTATATTCGTTTTCATCCGCCGGCGGATTAAGCTGCCCGTACAGCACATGAAGACTGCCAAACTCTTCCGCGCGTTTAAATGCGTGCTGCTGGATACGCGCATAATCAGCGTAAGTGTCAAGATTGCGTTCCGTAAGCGCGTAACTAAGCGTCTCCGTAACAAGTTTCTGAAAATCCTGAGTCGGCATAGACATAAGTGTTGCGTTGTCCGGAACCTCCGGGCGCGGATACTTTTTACTTGCATTATCCTGAAGAAACTTCTGATACTGATAATAGCCTTTACCTTTCTGAACGCTGTAAAACTCAGCATAAACCGGCAGCGTATGAAGCGCAAACAACACAATCAAAAAAGTTCGTACGAACTTTTTTACCATAACGGCGTTACCTCCCTGCGAAAACTCGTAACCGGCAACGGTCCGAAATAACGGCTGTCATAACTGTTTAAAGCATCTCCAATAACAAAAACGGATCCGGTCAGCTTTCCGCCATCATATTGCGGATATTCATTACCGCTCTCATCATGCGTAAACTGTATCTTGCCTATAGGAACATCTTCGCAAAAAAACATATCATAAATACGCTCAACATTTTCTCCGGGCATACAGACAGCTTTCTTGTTTATTAAACCGCTGTATCCGTTTCCATGATATTCAATCAGGTAGTAATACCCTTTCTTTATCTCTGTTATAGGCTCATGCCAATATACCTTGAAATACAAAGAATCACTCTTGTTTATACCGACATGGCGGCAGGTATAAACTATTGAAATACTCAGTAATATTATAATTACGACAGTAACTACGCGTTTTTTCATCTTATATGCCCGGGATTTTTCTGTTTTCAATTTCAGCATTTATTGTATTTCCCATTTGGGTTGCGGATGAATTGTCATGCGGCTGATTACTGTATTTATTCTGAAAATCGTTATACATACTCGTATCAACGACATTTCCCACCTGCTTCTCCATTACAGCAACAATTTTAGGATCGTTGAAATCAATCTCATTCAGACGTGATAAAGGGATTCCTTCACAACTATTTTTGTTTAGATTTAACTGATCCTTAATTGCGTTTGAAAGTCCCATGGAGACAGGGCTTGAAAAACAGCAATAATCGTAAGTCCAGCCGCGGAGGACAGTCAAAACACATTTACCAAACACTTTTGTTTTACAGTATGTATCCCTCCGGGAGCCAGCCGCCTGACATACATTCATGGCTTTCCCCGCTGCCAGCCGTTTCGCCCCGGGAGATGTTCCAGCAACTGTTGTAAAATCCATACCAAGAATTTCAAGTTTCGGCGTATCATATTCGGTGAATCTCTTACAGACAGCATCGCAATTCGGTTTACAGCTATTATAATCAGAGAATGTTTCCTCCGTTTCTTCACACTGATATTTGGTTTTAACGGTGGCTTTGACTGAACAGTAATCGTAATAAGGCGGTTCGTTATATTTATAGCACTCCTCATGGTTTGCTCCGAATATCTTTGACTGCATAATCTTCTTTTCAAGCGAAGCGTTGTCCTGCGGAGTACCGTTACCTACTCCAAGATTTGATGTTGCGTCTTTTGCAATTTCACCGGCAATCCACAACTGAACCGCACCCTGCACAATATTTGGCGTAAAATTATCTTTTTCTGTTGTAATATTCACATATAAATCCGTAGGAGGTGTAAAAGCGTTTAAAGTTTTTTCCATATCATCTTTTTCAGAATCTGTAGGAGTCTTTACCCTTACAACAGAGTAAACGGCAGAATTAGGGTCCTGAGCCTGCTGTTCTAAATTATCCCTGCCAACATCCTGCATATCTGTTTTACCGGGATCAACTTTAAGCCACTGTATATCGGCGCTGTTTTCGTCCGGCAGTCCAAACTCTTTACGGTTCCCTTCAAGGTCTATGTTCCTGAACGGTATATCATCAGCAACAGCATAAACTGAGATAAAGACCAAAAGTAAAATTTTAAATGATAAACTCATAAAAACCCCTATTTTATCTTGCTTAATACATATTCTACCGGCGCAGCTCCTATATGGCGGTAAAACGTGCCGTTATCCGTTTCAACAAGTATTGCCGGAACCTTTTTTATCCCGTACTCTCTGAACGCCGGCGGGTCTATCTCAACCGCCGCTGCTTTACATTTTGAATTGCGTGTCAGCTCAGCTTTCGGAGCGCCGCATAAAAGCGTTGTAATAAAATTTATAGTCGGCTGTATCTTTGAAGGGTCTTTACCTATAGGTCCGCGTATAACAAACCGTGTTAATCCGTCCGCCGCCGAAACATAATTACGTAACGTTCCCATCGGCACGGACTCGGATATAAACACCGTCACCCTTATAACTTTCTTGACGTTTTTGCTCTGATTATCCAAATTATCAGGATAATACACGTTCATATCGCCTGAGAGTTCTTTCATGGCTTTATCTATCGCAGTTCGTCCGGCAGGTCCGTAAAAATTATCGCGCCAACTCTTAACTTCCTTCATTGTCGCATTATCTATACTGAAGTTGTCATATAACGCTTTCATCTCCGCCATTGTTTTGTTATCAACAAAACGTGACAGGATGTTCGATGTAGAATTACCGGCAAAAGCTATAACCGGCGCTAAACAAAAAATAATTAAAGAGCGCAGCAATCTTCGCGTGTCCATAAGATATTCACCACATCACCGGCAATGTTTGACCTCTTTGGCGTATTCCACTTTATCGGAGGAGCTCCCAAGCGCTCACACGGACCAACAAACGGTACAGCCGTCTGTATCCTGTACTGAGATTTTATTACAAGCGGCGAAATCAATGACACGCGGCACGCCTTAACCGCCAAAGGACCTGCCGTCATACCAAAATTACTCCCCGCAGACATACGGTTCATCCGGTACATCATCTTAACCATAGTAATAGACGAAGAGTCCTCATAACTTGTCTCCTCCAATGTATAATTACTCAAAGGGAAAACGCTGTGACCGCCTGCGCACCAATACATAGGGTCCACAGTCAACCCTATAAAAGTTGCGACGGCATCAACCGCACACGCCATAGCGGCAATAGGATTCGCTATCAAAACTGTTTCAGGAAACAGCAGCATTGCGGTATTTGAACTGTTTGCCGTGGGATCAACCTCGCTCATATAAAGAATATCAAAGCCGCCGCCCTGTCTTGAACAGATAGTATCCTGAAATATATCCAGCAGCTTTAAGACGCTGAACTGGTGCAGATGACTGTGCGTAAATGTATTTTTTGTATTTTTTTGATCCGGACTATCACTTCCGCCCATACGAAAAAAAGCTCCGCCTTTTACCATATTAAGCGAAGGGAACTTAAATACTTCCGTTGTCGTTTCCAAAATATGAGAAGGAGTTGTTAGCCCCATCGGGATCCCCGGATCAACCTCGTAAGGTCCGACAGGGCAAAGACACAATACCCCTGACATCTTAGACCTTGCGGCATCAAATAAATCCGCCCCAACATTCAGTGAAGTGCCTGTTGATAAAACGCCTATACTGATCGGAAACAGACATAAATAATTTACTGACGTAACAGGGTTAATTGCCGCCTGAGCATAACAATCGCTTACGCCGGCGCCGAACAGTAATTGTGATAAAATTACCCCTATGCAAAAAGTTCGTACGAACTTTTTTAACCTCATTTCCCTGCCTCCAGATTATACTCGTAAACAGCCAGTTTATTACCTTCCTGAACTACTTTTGAAGGTGTATAACGTACATAAAGCCTATCCCTTAAAAACTCATATAAAACATATACGGGTCGCTCCATCGCCTCTGAAAAAGCTATCGCGTCACCCTCAGAAATAATCACCATAGCAAAATCAAGTTTCTGCTTTTTTAACCAGACAACCTCCTCCTTACGCCCCGGGTTAATTATGAAATACTGTTCCGACATATTCATGTAATCCAGCGGGTTAAATACAAATCCAACAGGATAAAGCGTATGTTTTTTTCCTGTTTTATCCACACTGTAAATCTCATGCTGTAAAGTATAAGATGGCGTATAGTAATGCACATCGGTTTTCTGAGCCGGAGGAAGATATAATTTAGCTGTTGTTCTCTCTTTAAACGATTTATCAAACTGTTTCTTTATGATTGCTTCAAAATTAACATTTTTTGCCCTGTTCGCTACAAATACCTCAAAATCCTGCTCCGTTATCTCATAACTTTCGCCAAAAGGTTCAAGGTCAATGACAGCGGATATAGATACTGAAATACTCGACAAAACAAATAATAACGTTAAAAGAATCAACTTAAACAACTTTCTGCCCCTTTTTTGCAAAGGCTGAACGCAGACCCTCCATTTCATGTTTTACATACTCAGAAAAATAAGAAAGACCGCCCAGTTTCTGAACAAGAGTGTAACAATCCTCTATCGCCATAGATAATGACTCTTTTTTGGAGTGTCCTTCCTCCTGATGACGTTTTGTGAGGTGCATTACATAATCTTTTTCATTCGGGTCAGAAGTGTTAAGTAAGTATGTAAACGGTTCAATATGCAGCCGCACAGCCGCTGACGAGCCGTCAAGCCCTTTTATAAATATCTCTGAGTATTTATATCCGATACTCTTCCCATCCGGCATACGCGAATAATAAAACTTCTCTTCAAACGGGGTTACCTGAACTATGCCGTTTTCTACAGCTTTGGAAAAATTATTGTCATTGATAATAAAATGGTACGCTGACTGACCTGTTAAAACACTTCCCAAATGTTTCAGTTTCCCGTAATCAGGGTCCATATCAATAACTGACTGTGTGACAATTCCTACACCGCCGTTATGTTTTCTGACCTTCCGGTACAACCCTTCAACAAAAGACGCCGCGGCAGGATTTTCTGAAAGAGTCTGCCACGCTTCGTCAAGGAATATCAGTGTCGGCTGGTTATTGCCACGGTAAACCTCGTCTGAGATGATGCTTGAAACCGCCAAAACAAGCACTTTTTTCAGATCGTCAGGAAGATTATTCAGCTCTGTTACAACAAGCTGGTTATCAAGGCTTATATTGCTTTTTCCATTGAAAAAACGACCATACTCCCCTTTTGTCGTAAATTTCTGTAACGACTGACTCAAAAAATGACCAATCCGGATTGAATCAACATATTTTTCAATGACAAAATTACCACTGCCATTATCTTTATAATATTCTGTCAAACCGTCCAGAAAAATGGCAATATCATCTACAAGCATTGACTGATGTTTAACTGCGTAACATTCCTTAATAGCAAGCTCAATAAGCGCCCTTTCATGTTCTGTAGCCGCCTGACCGGTACGGCTGTACGCCATAGTTGCGATAATAGATGTAAGCATCGCTAATGATCCCATTATCGCTTCGGTTTCAGACTCAGACATTTCATTGTCCAGTTCAAAATTCGGCAATTTCAGCGTTTCAAAAAAGTTTACAACAATCTTTTCACGCAGCGGATATATATATGTGCCATCTACTATATATGTTAGTTTTGCATAACTTTCACCAACATCTATGATCCGGATCCGGAACCCGCAGCGGAAATAACTTGAAACTATATAATTCATTAAAAATGATTTACCGCCGCCACTGCCGCCGGTTATAAGTATGTTCCTGTTCGCCGACGTATTAAAAAAATCAAAACCTACCAACTGACCGCGGCGGTCTATAAAAAGCAGATAGGGACGTCCTTTACCGCAATAACCGCCGTTCAGCGCAGAAAACCGGCTTGCCGCCTGTGCAGTGACTATCCAGTCACGCTGCAACTGAGCCATATCTTTGCCGTACAACCCGCCGGGCAAAGCTGACAAAAACAGTTTAGGCAATAAATAGTCCTGCTCACGCTGACTTTCCGTGTTATTAACGCTTTTCCAGATTGATTTTACGTCGCTTACAAGGGAGTCCAGCTTATCCCTGTCTCTGTGAAATAACCACAATATAGGAATAATCTGAATAAACTCTTCCCCTTTTTCCATCTCGGCAAACGCCCAACGGTATTCTTCCTTCCTCATTACGACACCCGGCGCTATACTACCCGCCGCCTGCTGCATCTCTACCTGTTTGCCTTTGGTTGCAATCTTTTGTTTCAGATCGCTCTTTATAATGTTCAGCGTATAAATAAACTTGCTTCTTATCTGGCGTCCGTCATCTTCGTTACTCTTGCCGCCGTTCATCATACCGATTATGCTGTTTGCACTGTAAAAATCCACTTCAGACGGATATGTTTTTGGCGTCATACAGGCGGCATACGATTTACCAAACTGTATATAATCATGCCCAACCTCTATAGGAGTATCCGCATATATCATCTGTCTGCTCAACGTCTGAGTTATATCCCATGACTTTACTTCACGTTTAAGATCAGGATTTAAAAGACTGTGTAACAGCGTTATCAAACCGGAAGGATCAACTACCTGCGGATTTATCTTCATTCCGTTAAACGAAGATTCAGCATCCTTTAAAAGCGTCACATACTCCCTTGTCTCTTTTTGCCATTTATCAATATTTTCTACCTGAGCTTTCATTGGTATTTTAAAAGAGATAAATAAACGAAAATTCCGGACAGGGTTACCACCCATCGCTTCAAGCCCTTGAGTCGCTTTACGGTAATACTCGGCAAGCCGCTGGCTCTGTTTTTCAAACAACGCCTGACCTTTTGTCAGCGACTCATAATTACGCAGAATATCATCAAGATAATCGTCTGAAAGCAGCATAATCTGCATAACTGTTCCCTCAGGCCAACGAAGTTTAATAACGCTTGTCAGCGTATCAAAACTCTCTTCGTTGGCAAGGATCAGCGTTGTACACTCATAAACCCTCAAAACTGAACCATCTTTAAGTAAATATAACTCACTGCACGGCTCTATATCGTCACCAACCCTGAAATCACCTGATTTATACGGCAGATACCGGGAGAAACGTTTAATATCAAGATAAAGCTCTTTCTCTTTTATTGAATCATTTTTAAACAGTGCGCTTAAACTCATTTCAAATACCCGCTGTACACCCACCCGCTGACTGATCTCTTATCCGCGCTGTCAATTTCACACCAACCGTTGCGGGATTGTTTTATATGTACTTTTACCCCCTTTTTTATCGCAACTACGGGTGGAAATGACACCCCCGGACCTGTTCTGACATTTAAACCGCCCGTTATCACAGTCATTATATTTTCAGGAGTATTTTCAGGCGTTACAGCCAAAGAAACAGCGCCTTTTGGGCTGTAAATTAATGAACCTTTTGACCAACCAGCTTTTTGCACAATAACATAAATATCCCGCGTATCATAAAAACGCTCCCCGTCCGAATAGGCATATACGCGAAGACGGACATCGCTGCCCGAAAGAACTTGCGGTCTATCCCCCTGTTTGGCTGTACGTTCATATTCATCACGTAACAAACTACGATCTATACTTGTATAATCTTCCTGAACATCCGGAGAAGCTGATTTACGCGTTTTACTTTTGTTTATTGAATTTTGAAGATTAACTCCCACCGGCGTACAACCGGCGCCGCCGCCTTCCGCGTTACAACTGTCTATCCCTTTAAATGCGCATCCGGCGCAAAATATAACTGCAATCACTCCAATAAATAAAACAATAACCTTATTCATAATACTTCACCCCAAGACCAACTATTTGGCTGTAATTTCAATTCAACCCCTTCCGTGAATTTGACTTCTATATGACGCCCGCCATTTATCTGAATAACCGGAGACATCTCATTCAGCATATTCAGATAAAATTCGGCTATACGCTGAAATCCCGCTCCTAATCCTTGACCGCCGCTCGCCATCAAAACTTTACCCATCTGATCAGTTCCTGAACCTTCAATATACTGCTGAGCCGTGCCTTCAGGGCTTATTATCGTTGTCGTTGACATCTGCTGAAGCGCTTTACCTAACCCTGCCATACTTTCCATAAAAAAACTGTGGACAAGCAGTTTATTAAAGTTCGCACGAACTACGCCCGGAACTCCCAACGTCCCGTCTTCGCCCATCACAACCCCTTTTACATTGTCATCAAAATATTTGCTGCCGTCATAAGCTGTACAAGCCATCTTGGTCAGCCTTATATGTACGCGCGAGTCGCTCAGCTCTCCGTAAGCGTCGCCCATCAGCTCACACCCCTCTATATCGCGAGGCAGATTATTCGGAAGTATAGATATATCCTCAATACGGATAAACGCCGGATGCGGGTTTGATTTCCCTTTACTAAGCGTCGGGGCGTATAAACCGTTCAACAGAACGCCTTTTATGTAAGTTGTCGTCGGGAAATAGTTTAACTTTTCCTGCCCGACAGGTTGAACTTCCGTTAAGGATGCGGCAGCGGACAATCTCCTTATCCCGCCCACTGATTCAATTTTTACCTGCCGCTGACCCCCGGATGATTGACTGCTATAAAGACCTTCCGCTCCCGGAGCCGGAGGATATCGCTGATCATTTCCGTCCGACTGATCGCCCATTTTTATCCGGTCCGTTAATGCCGTATTCTGTTTTTTCAAAATCTCGTTTTCCGCGCGGATTGTATTCATCTCAAGGTCTATTTCATGCCTAAACTCTTCAAGCTCCCTTTTCAACGCTATCCTGTCTGAAAGCTCTTTATCCCCCGCGCTTGTTATATCCTTATTGATAAGCTTTTGTTCCTGCACAACAGGCTCTTTTTTATCTCCGCCGCCAAATATCATAGAAAACAATCCGTATATAACTATAAGTGACGCTAAAATCGCTAAACCTTTCGCTATACGTTTGGCAGACGGGTTCAGTCCGTTATACTTATCTTTAAGATTGTCTATTATCCATTTATTGCCGTTCATTAATAACCTCTTCAACTACTACTACCCGCTGCCACCCGACAAAATGATCCGGAAGCGTCATCGCCACCGGATTAACGATAAACGGCAACGACAAAAGGTCCGACTCCGTTACCAAACCTAAAATCTCTGAGTATATATAAAGCTCCTTAAGCCGGTAACTTCCTACTGTGTGTATCTTGCGGAGGTAAACCTCTTTGTCTCCGAATTTTACAGCCTTATTACCAGATACCGTTTTGAAACCCCTTGTTTCATCCATAAATATCATCTGAACAAATCGTGAAAGCTGCTCTTCACGTTTCAGACCGTCAAGTTTTGACATCTTTTCAGGCTTATGTGACAGATAAACTGATGTTCCGTTTATCTGCCTCGGCACAAGCGTTACCGAATACTCTTCATCACCACAGAAAAGCGCTATACTGGTTGAATCCGTGGCATAATTCATCGTTACATATCCGTCAACTTCAATCTTTGTCGCCATAAACTCAAAAAACAGTTTGTCTTTACGCGTCTCTATTTTTAGCTGCGACTTCTCGCTCGCAAAAATATCTGTCACCATTTGCCCGTCAGGACACGTTATACTGTTTATTGATTTGCTCGAAACAGTATATGTTTCTCCATAAGCCTGCGTTATCCAGACTGCTGATATTATTGTTAAAATGATAAATCTGCGCATTTTATATAAACCTCAGTTCGTCAACACGGAACGTGCCGAACGTTATTGAATATCTGATTACCAACGTAAAATTGGTTTCCTCTACCGCTTTATCCATAATGTATTTTGTGCGCCTGCCAATTACCGTTACGTTTTTATCCGTCGCTTCAATCTTTTGCACCAACACCCGCGATGATATATGGTTCTTTTTATAATCTTCCGCAAGCTGGACAGTTTCTGTACGCACTACACCCGATGAAAGACCTGACAGCATGTCATACTGACTAACAACCGTTGTTTCATCAAAATTCAGAAACAGAAACGTTACATAATTGCCCATTGCAAGCAAATATTCTTCACTCGCAAAGTTGTGACCGACAGTTATATTCTGATTAATACCTTGCGGGATAAGGATAACTTTTTGCTGTTTGCTTATTAACACCACATTTATGCTTAATATCAGAGTCGCTGACACTAAAATAGCTATGATTATTGTGTTGAACTTATTGCGCGTACTAAGATTCGCCATACTGCTTACATATCGTTTTGTAGTCATTATTCGCGGTACCTCCGCTCATGCACACTCTCAAATCCTTGAAACTTACCTCCCAACATATAGAAAATATGGTAAAGAAAACCACGGGATGACGTGCGCTTAGCGTTTTTATATACAACCATGCAAACTACACAAAGAATCAGACAAAGAGCAAAACTGAAATTAAAAAGCATCCACAGCAACAACGGCATGATAAATACAATTAACTCATCTATCTCAAACCACAGAAGCATCGGCTGACGGCTGATATACTGAGGAACTCTTACCATATCAAAATACCAGCAGTTTTAACCAACTGAACTATGTTGACATGATAAATAAGCATACCTAAACTTGTCATAATACTCGGCGTCGCTTTAATTAACACGCCGGAACCTATTGACATTACACTCGGCATCGCCTGACCTTTCGCCAATGACACAAGACCCATGATAACAAGCACTGCCACTAATACCCACCCGATGGGTCCGTTTAAAGCTTTGTTGAACACAAGATCGTAAAGATCGTAACCCACATCCGTTTTTGCAAATGAGTTACTGAACGCCCATACGGAACTTTTACAAGCAAATACAAAGAACATTGCCGCAATTACACTGAAAACTTTTCTGTTGCAGATTATTGCCTTAATTACACTTAAAAACCTTCTGTTCATCAATAAACCTCAATATTTATTAAAAGGAGGCTCACATCAGGCAAATTGAGACCTTAACAAAATATCCTTTTTTTCTCCCCCCGAATTGTGAGCGTTCTCCTTTTACCTAATTTATACGAGCCCACCATTCATATTCCACATTAATATTGAATTTGAAGCGTTTTTAAAAAAAATTGCGGCGCCCCGGTTTTTATCCTTTGCTGTTTTATACTTTTATAGCGATTTCATAGAACAAATAGCTCCACTGACAGTCATTATTTATTATTATATTTTTTTTTCTTATCTTTCCGTTATTTATACTTATATAATCAATCTTCTCTTTCTTGGAGTAATAATATAATCAATTTGTTTTAAAAATCCTTTGCATAAATATAAACATTATTTCCTTATTCTTGGCATTATTTATGCTTTTTATATATGTAAAATTTTTTTTGTAATAATTATTAAAAAAATTGTAATAGTCATATAAATATTTGGATGTTTAAAAAATACTCATCAAAAGTGAGACTCCATAAAAATTAAAAACAGAGTGTTATATGTTAATATCTGCTGAAAATAGGGGTATTTTGAAACAGTTTATTGAATTAACAATGAAATATAATGATTAACCAGAACAGACAGTGATATTGTCGGATTATTTTTGAATAATTAATGTTTAATTGTTGTTATAATTATAACTGAACAGTTTAACCGTCAGGCGGCGACAAAATCCGTTTCAGCTCTTCCGTTGAACGTTTTACTACTTTAAATGCGTATCCCACAGAGACCTTATGTTCCTTTGCAAGCTCTTTATAGCTGCGTTTCACATAATCAAAACAGTAATAATCTATTAAGAGCGCACGGTCCTTTTCAGGCAAATGCTTTAACGCCTCATGCAGTTTGCTTAATAACTCAGGATCGCTGTATTTACCAACACTTTTATCATCGCTGTCATCTTCAAAACTATCCGTACTATTTTCTGACGGAACAGGAAGATTCTCAATAATACTCACATCTTTATCAAAATTATGATCTTTTAACAGATTCTTTAAATGACCTTCATTTA
>JAIRQX010000110.1 GCA_031256375.1 Deferribacteraceae bacterium | reverse complement strand
CGTTGATATTCGTTTAATGTGGGTAAAACATTTTCAATGCGAATTTTTAGAGCGTTTATATTCACAACTACCATGCTTTTTAGCATAGTACAAAATTAATTGTTTGTCTATATTATTTTTAGACATTCCCTAACTTTTGAAATACTCTCAAATATTTTTTTGCAGTAACCCATCAATTACGGTTTTCACTATATTTTTCTGAGAACTTGACAATAAAGACCAATTATTATAGCAGTTCCTTGTCTTTAACCGTCTTAGCGAGCGGAATGTTTTTTATGAAGCGCGGAAATCCATGCAGGTAAAAGCTCCAACTGGATTGCTTCGTCACTGCGTTCCTCGCAATGACGAGTGGAACTGCTATAAGCCTTTATGAAATACACTACAAATTCTCAAGACGTTAGATATCTGTAGTACGCCTGCCCGAGCGATATACACCCGTCATTCGCCGGTACATTTATATGTGTGAGGCAATTAAGCCCCTCAACAGCAAGCATATATGATAACTGTTCCAACAATAATTTGTTCTGAAACACACCTCCGGAAAGAACCACATCTTTTATCCCTTTCTCTTTTGACAGTGAGGCGCAGCAATCAGCCATCGCCCGCGCGAAAGTGTAATGAAACCTTGATGAAACAGCTTTTACATCAACTCCATTCCTTATATCGGCGGCTATACCGCGTATCATATCGCTTACCGCTATTTTACCGTCCTTCACAGAGTACGGGTATAAGGTAAAATCGTTTCCCGCCACGGCTTCAAAAGCCATAGCTGAATGTGCCTCAAATTCATTTTCGGTGATACCCAGCGCCATAGCCCCTACACTTTCAAAAAGACGCCCGGCGCTGCTTGATAGAAGGGTGTTTAATCTGCCGTTTATCATACCGGCATTCAGAGCGGCAATTTTTTTATCCAGCCTCATACGCCCGCACCAATAGTTTTCATCCCATACGCCAGCTGTCATAAGCCACGACTGCGCCATACGGGATGGGTATTTTACGGCGGCGTCTCCTCCCGCCTGAGGTACGGTTTGCAGATGATAATCCCGCGTTATTTCACCGTTTTTAAAAGTGAATATCTCGCCCCCCCAAACTGTTCCGTCATCTCCGTACCCGGTTCCGTCCATTATAACGCCTATCACGTTATCTGTAAGACCATGCTCCGCCATTGCCGCATACAAATGCGCTTTATGATGCTGTATCTGTGTAACCGGAATCCCAAGCGATTTTGCAAAAGATGACGAAAAATATCCGTCATGTTTATCGCAAACCGCTTCCGCCGGTTCGCATCTGAGCAGCGCACACATTTGCTTATAAGCGGTCTTATAAAACTCAAAGCTTGAAACATTGTCAAGATCGCCTATATATTGGCTTACAAAAGCATATCTGCCCTTTGCTACTGTTATTGTACTTTTCAGATGAGCGCCTGCGGCAAAAACTGCGCCGTTAAAACAAAACCTCTTAGAAAACGTCACAGGAAAAGGCGCATAGCCGCGACCTCTGCGCAAAAGACGCGCTGATCCAGCCATATACACGGCTACACTGTCGTCTATGCGGTTATTTATCTTCCTGTTATGGTGCAAAAAATGGCTTGTAAACCCGGCAAGCGTACGCTCAGCCTCTTCCGGTTCAGCCACCATAGGTTCACCGCGTATGTTACCGCTTGTGGCGACAATATATTTTGTACGGGTAAACATAAGAAGCTGTTTGTGAAGCGGGGTGTACGCCGGCATCAGACCTACCGTGTTCCCCATAGGGTTTATTATTTGCGGCAGGGGGCAGTTTTCCCATTCTGTTATAATAATAGGCGCCTGTGGTGAAGCAAGCGCGGTTTTTACAGCATCTGGCAGATTTTCAGGTATTTCCGCGCACATAACAGCCAGCGGTTTTACATAACGTTTTTTTAATTCGCGCAGATGCGCTATAGTTTCACTATTTGTGGCATCGCATATCAGATGATAACCACCAAGCCCTTTAACAGCAACAATTTCCCCATTATCAACAAGTTCCGCCGCTTTAAGTACAGCCTCCCTCCCTGTAAGCCCGTTTATATAAACCTGCGGTCCGCATACGGTGCAGGCATCCGGCTGTGCGTGATAGCGGCGGTTATCCGGTGAGTCATATTCCGCCATACAGTCGGGACACATCTCAAATTCCGCCATAGTGGTGGTTTCCCTATCATAAGGAAGCGCTTTTATTATGCTGTAACGCGGTCCGCACTGAGTACAGTTTATAAAAGGATACCCGTAACGTCTGTCTGCCGGGTCTGCCATTTCATGCGCACAATCGGGACAGACGGCAATGTCAACAGGGATAAACACCGTTCCGGCTTTGCCGGCTGAGGGAAGAATTTCAAAATTGTCCGATTGGAAATAGGGGATTTCATTTGTCTCAAACTCTGCTATATGAGCCTGAGGAGGATATCCTGTACGAAGAGAGTGTATAAACTGTTTCAAGGATTCTTCATCTCCGGATGCGGTAATTTCTACCCCCCCTCCGGTGTTCAGTACAGCGCCTTTTACACCCAGCCGCACAGCAAGGTTTGCCGTAAAAGGGCGGAATCCGACCCCCTGCACTACCCCGCTTATAGTTATCTTTAAACTTTTCATAAACGTTTCCAGAAAAACGGGGTAAACAGGATAAAAAAGGCGTATATTTCAAGCCTTCCGGCAATCATAGCAAGTCCAAGCGTCCATTTTACATACTCAGGGTAAAAAGCGTATGTCATTGCAGGACCTACATCGCCGAAAGCGGGTCCGACATTTCCCACCAGTGAAAGCCCTGTTGAAAATGCGGTAACTATATCCACATCCGCCGTGGCTGCAATACAGGAAACTATGATTATAAAAGAGATATATAGAAAGAGGAAGCCGGAAACGCTGTACGCTGTATCTTTATTTACTGACTGACCGTTTATCCTCAGCATAAACACTCCCCGGGGGTGAATCATCTTGCGAAGCTCCGTAAGCGCGTGTTTTAAAAGGATCACCATCCGTATTACCTTAAAACCACCCGCTGTGGAGCCGGCGCACCCTCCTATAAAAAAAAGACCAAACAGAATAAACTGTGACAGATTTGGCCAAACCCTGTAATCCCCTGCAGAGAAGCCGGCTGACGTGATTATAGATGTCACATGAAAAAAGGAGTAACAGATACTGGTTTTTATATCAGTATAAATATTCTGTCTGTAGTTTATAAAGGCAATGATAAAACCCGTAGCAATAATTACGCTTAAATAGGCTTTCAATTCAGTGTTACGTAAAACAGCTTTTAATTTACCTGTAAAAATCTTGTAATAGAGCGAAAAACTGATTCCCGCCGCACATACTATACATACTATAACCCAATTCAGGTATTCGGAATCGTAATATCCTATGCTGGCGTTTCTGGTGGAAAACCCTCCGGACGCAACGGAGCTGAATGCGTGATTAACAGCGTCAAACGTACTCATTCCGCCAGATTTTAAGAACACAAAAGCAATCAGCGTAAACCCCGTATATATGAGCCATAAAAATTTGGCAGTTTGTGTAATACGCGGCGCCAGCTTTTGATCACTTACTCCGCTTGTTTCCGCCCGCATAATCTGTACGCCGCCTATACCCAAAAGAGGAAAAAGCGCTACTGACAGCACAACGATCCCCATACCGCCAATCCAGTGCGTAACCGAACGCCAAAGCAGTATTGATTTATTAACTATTTCAAGATCGTTTATGACCGTGGCGCCGGTAGTGGATATCCCCGATGAAGCCTCAAAAAACGCATCAGCCCATGTTGGCAAGGAATCCGACAGACGGAAAGGAATTGAAGCAAAAAGGGAAATAGTAAGCCATGAAAGGGATACAAGCAGAAAACCATCCCTTATGTCCGGCTTTTTCGTTGATATTTTGCGTGTAAAAAAGATCACAGGTATAGATATCAATGCCATAACCGTAATAGTTTTGATAAAAGAGAAGAATGCTGTAAATTCACTGTACCAGAGGGCAGTTAACGCACAGGGAATCATAAATATACATACAATTAATGACAACAGGGCAATCATTCTGATGATAAGCCTGATATGCATAATTATGCCAGTAAACGTTCAAGTTCAGGGATACTGTGGCGTTTTGCAAAAAAGATAGCGTTATCGCCCGGACGCAGTTCCAGATTACCGTCAGGGATTATGCTTTTTCTGCCGCGGTTGACAGCCGCCAACAGACAGTCAGGCGGTAAATGCAGATCCTTTATAGGTTTGCCTGTAAGGCGTGAATTTTCCCCAATATTAATATCTATTGCCTCAGCCTGCCCGTCAAATACCGAATAAACGCTGCGTACCCTGCCTTTGCGAATAAATTTCAAAATTGTGTTAATTACTGAAAATTTAGGGCTCACAGTAGAATCTATGCCTATACTTCCGGCTATTGTCAGATAGCTTGTTTTTTCCACCACTGCCACAACCCTTTTAACTCCCAAAGTTTTGGCATATACGCCGCTGAGTATGTTGAGCTCTTCGTTTTGTGTTGCGCCAACCACGGCGTCCATTTTATAAAGACCCTCTTCAGCGTAAAGTTCGTGGTCAGATATATCGGCGTTTATGACTGTGGCTTCCGGCAATTCGTCCGCAATAAATTTGCAATGTTCATAATTTTTGTCGATTATAACTATGGACCGTCCTTTTGCAACAAGCAATTCCGCTACAGCCATGCCTATCGGCGTACCGCCGACTATTGCGATCTTCCTGAGTTTGTCCGTTTTGTAACCGATTTTACGGTGAATTTTTTGAAACGTGCTTTTATGCGCCACTATGTGTAAAGAATCACCATCTTTAACCTCAAAATCACCGTTAGGTATTTGTAACTCCCCATCACGGGCTACGCTTGTTATTAAAAGATACTCTTTAAGCCCCATCCGTATATCTTTAACTGTTTTGTCGGTAAAGTAGCTACCCTCGTCAACATAGTAATCACGCATCTGTATATCGGTACGGTGAAACACTGTTATGGTGCTGGTCGCCCCCTGTTCCACCGTCTGAGCAATTTCCCACGCAGCTTCCCTGTCAGGGTTTACAAGGTAGTCAACGCCCGAGAAGTTTGTAGAAAAAGCGCGTCTTTGGGTGTATTCAACGCTACGCACACGTGCGATCTTCACCGGCACTTGAAATTCCGATGCCACTACAAAACAGGAGATCAGATTGACTTCATCTGAAGTTGTAGCAGCGACAAATATATCCGCGCTTCCTGTTCCCGCATCTTTTAAAACTTCCATATGAGTGCCTTCACCCTTGATTACAAGACAGTCAAGTGTGTTTGAGGCATATTTGGCGGTTTCAGGGTCCTTTTCTATCAAAACAACGTCTTTACCCTCTTCTGTCAACTGTTTTGCTATATGAAAACCTACTTCTCCGGCGCCGACTATAACAATTTTCATTTTTCCGCCTCCGCCAAAGCAAGCGAATTGGTCAGTTTTATATAAAAATCAAGCAGGAGAAGCTGCATATTCACATTATATGTAAGATTTTTCAACACAGCGCCCGTATATTGCAAAAATACCGCTATTTCAGGATTCAGCGTGCGTTTATATATACTCAGAAACCAGCTCTGAATAACACTGACCGCTGCTGTGAATTTATTTTTGTCACTCATAGCCAATATCTGCATGCCAAGTTTGTCAAAGTTTTTGTAATTCAGAGACGATAAAAGCCCCTGTACGTCAATATCCAATAATGTCAACGCTGTTGATACGGAACCGGCGGCATAAGGCAGCGGAAAATCAGGCTCAACCCTTTTGCTTTTCAGCACAGACGCAAGTTCACTGTCATGTAACGGGTCAAAAAATACATTGACACAACGGGATTGTATAGTTGACAAAACTTTATCAGGTCTGTGGGTTATGAGAAGAAAAACAGTGTTAATTCCCGGTTCTTCTATAGTTTTAAGAAGAGCGGACGCCGCTCCGGCATCCGCGAGACAAAGGATATGAACGTTGTCTATTATAAATATCCGCCAACCTTTGGCAGACATAGCGGCGTTCTCAGATATCTGGCGAATGCCCTCTATTTTAAGATTTGATTTTTCCTCCCACTTTCCGTCTTTTTCTTCATAGACATGGAAATCAGGGTGAGAACCGTTTTCCGCCTGTTTACATGATGGACAGTCGCACTGCTCAAAAAACCGTTCATGCGGACATAGAAGCCCTTTTGCGAAAGCCTTAGCAAATATCTTTTTGCCTATCCCTTCCTGACCGGTAAGCATATAGGCATGGGAAAGCTGCTCCGATTTAAACGCCTGTCTGAAAAAAATCTGTTGCTTTTTATGACCGGTCAAATCCACACTCCGTATTAAACCTACAAACTTTTGATAGCGGCAGATGTATATCTAATGAACTCCATAATAACGATATTTGAAACTTTTGCAAGCTGTCGCTTATTTAAATGACTTTTAACTATTTTAATAAAACAGGCAAAAATTTTGGGAATTATCCGTTTAACTTGTTAATTTGGTTCTGAGGCAAGCTGTTTTGGTGTAAAGTTTTCATAGGATTCATTGTCTGTTTCAAGGAGTAGTTCCAACTCTCTTTTCAAGGTTGCTTTTTGAAAGTCTATTGAACGAATGGGATTCGGAATGTTATAGCATTTCCACTTTACATTAATAATATTTTATAATAAAATACAATCATTAAATGAGGTGATTGTATGAAACCAATATCTAGGGTGTGTTGACACTATTTTAGCCATATAGCAATAAAGGCAAATTGAATAAACGCCAAGAACATTGCATCTGTTTTGTCATAGCGAGTGCACACCCTACGGAATCTTTTCAAACGTC
>JAIRQX010000084.1 GCA_031256375.1 Deferribacteraceae bacterium | reverse complement strand
ATTGCGAGGAACGCAGTGACGAAGCAATCCAGTTGGAGCTTTTACCTGCATGGATTGCCGCGCTTCATAAAAAACATTCCGCTCGCAAAGACGGTTAATGTAAAGTGGAACTGCTATAATAACTGGTTTAGCGCCTTTTACACTTATTTTAGAGGTTATTTTCCCATCAGAACGGAATCGGCTGAAATACCAAATTTATTGCATATTTTGTATAGAGTTTCCGCGGACACCCCTTTTACACCGCGCTCGATTTCAGACAAGAATTGAGTTGATATTTCCAAGAGTTCACTGGCTTTATCTGAGAAAGCCCCAGACATTCCCGCTGTTTACGCACACGCTCGCCTATCTGTACGGATAAATTAATATTAAGTGGATTTTACCAATGATTGTTTATATATTAACGTTGATTGTTGCAAGATTGACTCATACGAATAATGGTAATAGAGGGATGTAATGGATATTGTAAATATAAAAATCATACCGGAAAATGACGTTCCGATCCCGGAATATAAAAACTACGGCGATGCGGGGATGGATATTCGGGCTAATGAAAGCTGCATTATTGAACCAAGTGAGTTTAAATTAGTCAAAACAGGCTTAAAAATTGAATTGCCTGAGGGTTATGAAGCGCAAATCAGACCGAGAAGCGGACTTGCAAGTAAATTTGGCGTTACAGTTTTGAACTCTCCCGGGACAATAGATTCCGGCTATCGGGGGGAGATTGGCGTAATACTTATCAATCACGGTAAAAATAATTTTGTTATTAATAAAGGGGAGCGTATTGCCCAATTAGTTGTTTCCAGATACAGTCATGTAAATTGGGTTGTTTCTGAAGAACTCTCCGGGTCAAAACGGGGTGAGGACGGATTCGGCTCTTCCGGAGTAAGGTAAAAAAATATGATGTTCGATTCCCGCTATGACAAAACTGATATAAAAATCTCAAAACCAATATAAAAAATATTGCTTTCCGGAAAATATATGTTACACTTGCCGTTAAACCGGCATATTGGGTATATAGGGTGTTCCGGTTTTAAATATAATTTAAGTGTTTGTTATCCGTATTTTTAGGCTGGTTATGGCTTACGATGATGGTTGATGAACTCTTATGGGGGATAATAATGTTTGATGCTAGTTTGTTCGGTTCTGCTTTTTCGCGTCGGGACTTCATGAAAGCTATTACTACGGTTACAGCGGTAATGGGGCTTCCCGCAGCTATGGCGCCTAAAGTAGCTGAAGCGGCTGAGTCTGATAAGAGACCGCCCGTTATATGGCTACATTTTCAGGAATGCACAGGTTGTTCAGAGTCAATCTTGCGTTCCGGTCACCCTGATGTTGCCAGTCTTATACTGGAGGTCATCTCTCTTGAATATCATGAGACTTTGATGCCCGGTTCCGGCATTCAGGCTGAACATGCCCTTGAAGAAGCCATTGAAAAATATTCAGGGCAGTATATCCTTGTGTGTGAAGGAGCTGTGCCTCTGAAAGAAGATGGTATCTATTGTAAGGTTGGCGGCGTTACAGCGAAGGATTCGCTTGAACATGCCGCTAAAAACGCTTTTGCTGTTATTTGCATGGGTACCTGCGCCGCTCTCGGCGGTTTACAGGCTGCGGCGCCAAATCCTACCGGCGCAGTGAGCTGTGCATCGCTTGTACACGATAAGCCGCTTATTAATCTGCCCGGCTGTCCGCCTAACCCATATAATCTGCCGGCAACAATCCTTTATTTTCTGACATTCGGTAAACTGCCCGAACTGGATGCCTCTAATAGACCCATGTTTGCATACGGGCGCACATTACACGAACATTGTGAGCGCCGTCCTCACTTTGACGCCGGACGTTTCGCGAAGAGCTACGGCGACCTTGAAACTCACGCTGAGGGATACTGTTTGTATGAACTTGGCTGCAAAGGTCCCGCTACTTACGCAAACTGCTCCACACTGCGTTTTAACGACGGCGTAGCGTGGCCTGTTTCTATTGGTCACCCCTGCATAGGCTGTACGGAACAGCTTGTGTTTAACACTACGATAGCCGAAAAAGTTCAGATAGTTGATCCTACTTCACCGGCATGGTTCCCTCCCGCAAAACTTCCTTATCAGGGTAAACCGGCGGGGATTATCAGCGCTGTTGTAGTTGGAGGCATTGCCGGCGCGGCTCTCGGTTATGCTGCAGGCAAGGCGACTGCACTCCCTGATGACAAGGAGTCCGGCAATGAAAAGCACTAGACGGACATTTATAAAAGCCGCGGCTGTGGGGGCGGGAGCGGCGGCGCTCACACCCGTATTGGCTCATGCGGCTGATCATGCTCCGTCTTTTAACCCGGATGAAGTCGGAATGCTTTATGATTCCACTTTATGCGTTGGTTGTAAGGCGTGCGTTTATTCGTGCCGAAAAGCGAATTTTGAAAGAGATGAGAACGCCAGAAGGAAAAAAGATATGTTCTCGCCGCTCAGAAATTCTGAGGCGGATTTTGTACTTACCGCTGAAGATGCTCTTGAAACGCGCTGGGTAGATGTCTATGATCTGGATTACCGCACGAAAAACATTATAAAGATGTATAATGATCCCGATACCGGAGAGTTTGCGTTTGTCAAACGTCAGTGTATGCACTGTAATGCTCCGGGTTGTGTTTCCGCCTGCCCTGTTAAAGCTATGACAAAAGACCACGTAACGGGGGTAGTGGAATATGACAGAGGTAAATGTATCGGCTGCCGTTATTGCCAGCTTGCGTGTCCGTTTAACATACCCGCTTACGAATGGCATAAACCGCTTGCTAGAATTATAAAGTGTGAACTTTGCAGAAAATCCTATTACGATGATCAAAAATCATACTTTGAAAAATATGAACAGCCGGCGTGTTGCGATGCGTGCCCTGCAAAAGCTGTAATTTACGGGAAACGCGCTGATCTTCTTGAAGAGGCAAAGCGCAGGATCGCTGAAAACCCGGGTCGTTATGTTGACAAAGTGTATGGTGAATTTGATTACGGCGGCACAAACGTGCTGTATATTTCAAAAGTGGATTTTAATAAACTGGGAATGCCTGATCTGCCGAACTATTCTTATGCTACAAAATCGGAAAAACTCCAGCACACAATTTATACAACAATTGCCCATGTTCCTGTAGCTCCGGTCGTCCTTTATGCAACTCTGGCTACAATCGCCGTGACCCACCGCGCAAAGCGCAATAAAAATGATAAAGGAGGCCGCTCATGAGCCATCACGAAGAATATGTTGAAGCGCCGGGTAAATTGATAACCCGCACAACCGTGACGCTTGCTCTTATAGTATGCGCGGCGTTTGCTGTAATTGCTTACCGTTATATTTTTGGCATAGGTCCTATTTCCAATCTTTCCGATGGTTATCCATGGGGAGTGTGGCTTGCTTACGACGTTTCGCTTGGCACCGCTTTTGCCTGCGGCGGATACGCTCTGGCATTTCTCTGCTATATCTTTAATGGCTGGAAATATCACCCGATGATACGCTCCGCCGTAGTAGCAAGTATGTTCGGTTATGCTCTCGCCGGTTTTTCCGTTTTGGTTGACATCGGTCGTTACTGGAATGCGTATGGTTTCTTTGTGCCTTCGCGCTGGCAGCCAAACTCTGTAATGTTTGAAGTCGCTCTCTGCGTTATGGCATATACTGTTATCCTTATAATTGAGTTTGCGCCGTCGCTTCTTGAAAAGATTGCGACTTTTAAATCTCCTCTACTGAGCGGCATAGCCGAGTTTATTTTACCTAAACTGGATAAAGCTATGATATTTATTATAGCGCTGGGTATGACCCTGCCGACTATGCACCAATCATCACTTGGTTCACTGCTTTATATTACAGGGCACAAACTTCATCCGCTTTGGCAGACAGGCGCTTTGCCGCTACTTTTTGTTACAAACGCAATGCTTTTAGGCTTTAGTATTGTTGTGTTTGAGTCTTCACTTTCAGCATTGGGTTTTAAACGCCCGTATGAGTATGAAGCGTTGGAAATAGCCAGATTCATCCCTATAGTAGCAATATTCTGGCTTGCGGTAAGGTTTATTGATCTCATCATTCGCGGACAGGTCGTCGCTATGTTTACATCAGGTTTTCATTCCGTATTTTTCTGGGCAGAGATAATACTGATTGTTACAGCTACGGTCAGGTTTCTTAGAAAGCCGGGTCCAAAGGCAGCGTTTTATACAGCGTTGATGATGTGTTTCGGAGGCGGTTTTTACCGTATGAGCGTTTATCTGATAGGTTTTAATCCCGGCGATGAGTGGAACGTGTACTTTCCGTCAATCCCTGAAGCTATGATCACATACGGTCTTATAGCTCTTGAGATATTGGGGTATATTCTGCTTGCAAGGCTTTTAAAACAGTTACCAAAGCCGCATGCCAAAGGCGCGCATTAAATTAATAGGATTAAGGAGAATAATAAATTATGGCTAAAAGAGTAATTATAGATCCCATAACAAGGATTGAAGGGCACCTCAGAGTTGACGTGGAGGTTGACGGGGGTACAATAAAAAACGCGTGGTCATCGGCTCAGATGTTCCGCGGGATAGAAACGATTTTGCAGGGGCGGGATCCCCGTGACGCATGGGTTTTTGCCCAGCGTTTCTGCGGTGTTTGCACAACATCACATGCTCTGGCGTCGGTGCGTTCCGTTGAGGACGCAATGCAAGTAGAAGTGCCAAAGAACGCTCAGTATATCCGCAATATTATCATTGCTGCGCACAATCTTCAGGACTCTATTGTCCACTTTTATCATCTGTCCGCTCTTGACTGGGTGGATATAGTTTCGGCGACCAAAGCTGATCCTGCTAAAGCAGCCGCCATAGCCCAATCAATTAGCGAGTGGCCCGGCAACAACGTGCATGAATTTGCCGCCGCTAAAGAGCGTCTGATAAAATTTGTAAATACAGGTAAACTGGGTATATTTGGTTCGGGGTATTGGGGGCATCCTGCAATGAAGTTGCCGCCCGAAGTTAATCTTATCGCGTTTGCGCACTATCTCAGAGCTTTAGATTACCAACGTCTGGCATCACAAGCAGTTGCAGTGCTTGGCGGTAAAGAGCCTCATATACAGAACCTCTGTGTTGGAGGCGTTGCAACCGCGATTAATATGGACAACCCCGCAACGCTGAATATGGAGCGTATCGCTCTGATCCGCAAAAATATTGAGACTGTGAAACAGTTTATTGATCAGGTTTATGTTCCTGATCTGCTTGCTGTTGGGGGTTTTTACCCTGAGTGGTTTAACTACGGCGCCGGCGTGAAAAACTATATGTCAATTCCCGAGTTTCCGACTGATTCAAGAAACACCGAATTTATGGATGTAGGCGGAATTATTACAGATGGTGATTTAGGGTCTTTCCGCCAGATAAAAGACTGGAATGACACAGAGCTTCGCAGCAAGATAACTGAATCAACAGCGCACGCTTGGTATACAGAAAATTCTGTTCTTCATCCGTGGGAAGGTAAATCAGAGCCTAAGTACACATCGTCCGGCGAAGAGTTGGGCGATAAATATACATGGTGTAAAGCTCCGCGCTACAACGGTAAACCGTTTCAAGTCGGTCCTCTGGCGCAGGTTCTTGCCGCTTATGCTGCAAAAGACCCTAAAACTGTCTCTCTTGTTGATTATTGTCTTAGAAAAGCGGGTTTACAGCCAAAACATCTGCATTCTACACTCGGACGTCATGTCGCGCGCGCAGTTCGCGCATCTGTACTGGCGGACAGAGGACTTGAGAATATTGATCTGTTGCTTAATAATCTGGCAAGCGGTGACAGGGAGTATGCTAACCCTATTGATAAATTTAAATCGGGTGAATTTAAAGGGGTTGGTTTTCATGAGGCTCCGCGCGGAATCCTCTCTCACTGGATAGTAATAAACAATGGCGCGATCAAACGTTATCAGGCCGTTGTTCCTTCTACATGGACCGCCGGTCCTAGAGACGCTGATAATAATATGGGACCCTACGAGGCGTCACTTGTTGGAAACCCCATGGCAAATTCTGAGCAGCCGCTAGAAGCGATACGCACCATTCACTCATTTGACCCTTGTATAGCTTGCGCTGTACATACCTTTGATCCTGAAGGAAAAGAGCTGGTCAGAGTTAAAGTGGATTAAGCGTAATTCTGAAAATTCCCATCCCGTAGCGGATGGGACGCATTATAAGGGTGAGCGGAAACGCCCGCCCTGCGTCATATTCTAAGGGGAGACAACTTTGTCTCCCTTACGCAGTGTATAATCAAATTACAATAATAAAGGCTTTTTGGCATACCGGAAATAAAAAATGAAAAAAATAGTCATAATGGGAGTGGGTAATCTTCTCCTCAGCGATGAGGGGATCGGCGTTCATGCCGTACAGGAGCTCAGCAAACGCAACTATCCTGATAATATAGAGGTTTATGACGGGGGTACGCTTGGACTTTTAAGCGGTCCTCTTTTTGAAAACCGCGATTTGCTTGTGGTGATAGATTCTGTGGAAGCTGAGGGGGAACCCGGTGATGTTATAACATATAGCAAAGATGAGATAATGTATTCAAGCATCCCGTTAAAACTTTCACCGCATCAGATAGGAGTACAGGAAACGCTTCTTATAAGTGAGCTTAGGGGTGAATGCCCAGAAGATGTAATATTTATTGGTGTAATCCCTGATAGTTACAGTTCAAGCACGGAATTAACGGAAACAGGAAAAAACGCGCTTAAAAAGGTGTTGGCGGAAGTTGATAAGATATTAGCGCCGTATTTATAATATATTAAAATGCTGTAGGAAAAAGGATTTCTTCCGAAAGCTGGCATATAATATGTTCAATAAGCGCGTGTCCTTCCTGTATCCTTGGTGTATCCTCCGAAGGTGTTTTGAAGATATAGTCGCATACATGATCCATTTCGGATGGTTTTCCCCCTGTCAGCCCGACAACCGCAACCCCTATTTTTTTAGCGGCATTAATAGCGTTAATTATGCTGGGTGAGTTACCTGATGTAGATATGGCAAACAGGATATCCCCTTTTTTAGCGTAACCTTCAACCTGCCTTGAAAAGATATAATTATAACCGTAGTCGTTTCCTATTG
The DNA here is from genome assembly GCA_031256375.1 of Deferribacteraceae bacterium. Taxonomy (GTDB): domain Bacteria; phylum Chrysiogenota; class Deferribacteres; order Deferribacterales; family JAISNW01; genus JAIRQX01. Next base: position 7,406 of record JAIRQX010000084.1, on the reverse strand, counting down.
CGGTAAGTATAGATGTATCGGTTGTCAGCGCTATTGCTGGTAGAGACGGACGGTCGTAATAAAATCTCCCCACAAATTCCGCGGCGAAGTGCTGTGCGTCTGCGGCGGAACCGCCGTTACCCGCAACCAATATTTTACAGCCATTTTTATATGCGTTAACGACAAGCTCTGTAACAGTTTTAATCTCCGCAATCATTTTATCGTCATTTAAAATGCGTTCTTTTACGGCGATAGATCCTTTTACCGCCAATTTAATTTTGTCTGTCATGAAATTACCCCCGCGCCTGTATTATAAGCTGATATTTTCTCTGATTGCAATCCCTGTTCACTGATTTTATCAAATTATGTTTTTAACAATGAATTTAAAGTTAATAACTATTAATCAGATTCACTTGAAAGTTTTATTGACAATCTCGTTTTATAGTAGTATAAAATGAGTATGGAAATTGTTACGAGATTAAATACTTTACTGGAAAAGATAGGAACCCTTGAGCATAATGTTGCAAAACTTAAAGAGGGGAATGAATATTTGTCGGTAGAGAACGGCGCGCTGAAAGAAGAGGCGGTAGCGCTGAGAGAAAAATTAGGTGCGGTTGAAAGTGAAACTGCTAAACACCTCTCTATTTTGGATGCTGTTATGGAGCGTGTGGAGCGTCTGGACAAACTGATTAATTAGTGTGTGTTTTTGAGGTTGACTATGGCCTTGCAGGAGATTTCTGTTTGGGGCAATAAACTACGTTTCAGTTCCGATTTAGATAGAGAATTTGTCCTGTATGTGGCAGACTATGTGAATAGCAAGATGAAAGAAGTGAAGCTAAGTGATCCTACAGAGATAAATACAAAGGATTTAGCTTTAAGGACAGCGTATATAATTGCTGTTGAGTATCTCCTTGCGCAGCGGGAGGTTGGTAAACTGGAAACTGCTGTGGAACGGTTTGAAAAACAGTTTGAATGTTTACGGATATGATCATCTTTAAGAATACCCTGCGGTGTTCGTGTTTGGATCAACAGTTTGCAGCCAACACTTTTTATCAGGATGTTGCTTAGTTTAATGTTGTGCAGGCCTGCCATGTAGCGGGAAGCCTTAAGTTAGCTACAATACGTCCTACCTGTTTATACAGGGCTCAAAAATGTTACTCCACACGGCACAGGCGGGGTTTTTTTGAAACAGGGTAAACAGGGTCTTAGCCAAATAAGTTGCAGTTTCCCGGACAAAGCGGTTTTCGGAGCTGACGGAATGCTGTTGGCGGAATTGAGCCGCCCTAAACAGCTTGATGAAATTGCCGGTCAGCAACACCTTCTCTCTGAAACCGCAGCATTAAGACGTATTATTAAATCCGGTCTTTTTGACAGCCTTATTTTTGTCGGTCCCCCGGGAACCGGCAAAACCACTGTAGCCAGAATTATTGGCGATATGCTGTCCATGCCGTTTTATCCCCTTCATTCTACCGCCGCGGGAGCGGCGGAACTGAAAAAAATCGGCGATATGGCGCAAAGTTCTGGCAGACAAGCGCTTGTATTTGTTGACGAAGTTCATAAATACAACAAAACCCAGCAAAATTACTTGCTCAAAATGATTGATGACAGGTATATCAGGATTGTCGCGGCGTCCACTGAAAACCCGACATATACATTGCTTCCGGCGCTACGTTCACGCAGCCTTATATTCAACTTTCATCCGCTGAATGAGCAGGATATGATCTGTTTGGCAAAACGGACAGAAAAACTGATTGCTGATAAGTTTGATGTGGAAAAAGTTGATTTTTCAGCGGTTATTCAGAATCTTACGGCGGAATCAGGCGGAGATGCGCGCAGGTTTCTGAATATGCTGGAACTGACTGCCCTTTTAGGCAAAAGATACGGAAATACACTTGTGCTTTCCGATGAGGGGCTTGAAGAGTTAATTCGGAAAAGACGTTTTGATGAGGATGAATACTACGATCTTCTATCAGCAATGATAAAATCAATACGCGGCACAGACCCTGACGCAGCCCTGCTTTGGGGTTTAAAACTGGTGCAATCCGGAGTTGACCCTGAAATGGTATTCAGGCGGCTTATGATCAGTGCAAGCGAAGACATAGGAAACGCTTTCCCTGACGCTTTGGTCTTTGTAAACAGCGCATTTCAGGCATTTATGAATGTGGGGCTTCCTGAAGGGATGATAATACTGTCACACACCCTGACATACCTTGCTTCTTGCCCCAAAAGCAACAGAAGTTATGAGGCTTACGGAAGCGCTAAAAAGTATCTTGAGGAGAATGATCCGCAAGCGCCTGATAATATAAAACATTCAGCGGTAGGATATAAGTACCCTCATAGTTTTGGCGGTTTTGTTGAGCAGAAATACAAACCGGACGGATTAAAATTTTATTACCCGTCAAAAAACGGTTTTGAATTAAAGATCGCGGAAAGACTTGAAAGATTGTGGGGTAGTAAAGACAATGACTGATAAACAATCTATTCGTGGTGAAACGATAAAACGGCGAGATGAAATTAACGCTGAGTACAGTGAAAAAGCCGCAATTACTATTGCCGAAAAAATTATGTCACTTTGGGCGGATTACAAAAGTTACGCGCTTTACTGTGCAATAAAGAGTGAACTTTCACTTTATCCGCTGATGAATAAACTTTGGGACGCGGGAAAATCAGTATTACTGCCGAAAGTAACAGATGGTTATATAAATCTGCATTACTGCGCTTCCATGGCTGAACTGAAGGTTGGTTACATGAATATTTATGAGCCTTCCGGCGGTGCGACTGCGGAACGGGTTGATTTTATCGCTGTTCCCGGAGTTGCATTTGACCGCAAAGGTTATAGAGTAGGCTACGGGAAAGGATTTTATGACCGACTGCTGTCAGGTTTATCCAGAAAACTTACGGTCGGTATAGCTTTTGACATACAAATATCCACTTCCGTACCGCATGAGGAGCATGATGTTGCAATGGACGCGGTGCTTACGGAAAAAGGACTGATTGCTGGAAACGGTATGATATAAATGAAATAACAGAGTTAATCAAAGGAGTTATGTATATGAACGCATCTATTATTGCGGTAACTGCGCTGTTGGCGTTGATAGCGGGGGGGATAGCGGGGTATTTTCTGAAAAAAAAATTTGTAGAGCAGGATAATCTGCGTTTCGGAAAAACCAGAGAGGAATTGCTTCACAGATCAAGACGCGAAGCCGAAGAGGTTATTAAAGAAGCTAAACTTGAAGCAAAAGAGCTTATTTTTAAAGGACGTCAGGAGCTTGACAAAGAGATAAAGGAAAAACGCAAAGAACTCACCCACGTTGAACGTAAACTGGAAACTAAAGAGGATTCGCTGGACAAAAAGATTGAGCTTGTCGGTAAAAGAGAGGAATTGGTTGAAAAAAAAGAGAATGAATTTGAAAACAAGATAAAAGAGCTGGAACAGCTCAAAGTGCGTAATGAGGAGATAAAAAACGGTTTGTTGCTTGAGGTTGAAAAAATTGCCGGTATGACAACGGAAGAGGCAAAACGCACCCTTATGGAACAGATGATTCAAGATGCCAAAAATGAGTCCGCGCGCCGTATAAAGGAGATTGAGGAAGAGATTAAGTCTGAATCCGACAAAAGAGCGCGCAGTATTGTTGCAACAGCAATACAGCGCTGTGCGCCGGAATACGCCGGCGAAATAGCGGTAACTGTAGTCAGTCTGCCGAATGATGAAATGAAAGGGCGCATTATCGGGCGTGAAGGACGTAATATCAGGGCGTTTGAAAGCGTTACAGGCGTTGATATTATTATTGACGATACGCCGGAAGCCGTTATTCTTTCCTCTTATGACCCTTACCGAAGGGAAATTGGCAGAATGGTACTGACGAAACTTATCAATGACGGACGTATTCACCCTGCCCGTATTGAAGATGTATATGCAAAAAGTAAAGCGGAGCTGGATAAACACATTCAGGAAGTGGGTAAAGAAACCGTCTTTAATCTTGGGATTTACGGGATGAATATGGAGATAACTAAAATTATCGGACGCCTTAAATTCCGGACAAGTTACGGACAAAATGTGCTTGTGCATTCAATAGAGGTAGCGAAAATCTGCGGAACAATGGCTGCGGAGCTTGGCATGGACGAAAAGCTTGCAAAGCGCGCGGGGCTTCTGCACGATATAGGCAAAGCGATTGACTACGATCAGGAAGGTTCTCACACACAGATAGGTGTTGATATAGCCAAAAAATATAAGGAAGACTGGAAAGTTATCAACGCCATAGCAAGTCATCACGGTGAAGAAGATTATAAATGTATAGAATCAATCCTTGTGCAGTCTGCCGATGCAATATCCGCGTCAAGACCGGGGGCGCGCAGGGAAGTTCTGGAAAGTTACATCAAACGTCTTGAAAAACTGGAAGAGGTGGCAGGTTCTTTTGAGGGTGTATCACGCTCTTTCGCTATACAGGCGGGGCGAGAAATCCGTATAATAGTGGAACCGGAAAAAATCAGCGATGAGGCGATTATTAACCTTTCCAGAGATATATCAAAAAAGGTTGAGGAGGAGCTGACCTATCCCGGGCAGATTAAGGTAACGGTCATAAGAGAGTCGCGGGCTGTCAATTACGCAAAATAGAATCAATGTATAGCCGCAAAGATTCTTACTACTTAAAAGCGAAAAAAGAGGGCTATAAATCCCGCGCGGCATATAAACTTCTGGAACTCAACCAAAAGTATAAATTTATCCGCAAAGATTATAAAGCGCTTGACCTCGGAGCAGCCCCGGGCGGCTGGAGTCAGGTCGCGCTGGAGCTTGTGGGAACAGGTGGCAGCGTTACCGCTGTAGATATGGAAGAGATAGTTGGGATCAATGCCTCAAACTTTACATTTATTCACGGCAATATGCTTGATTCTGTAATAGCTGATAAATTGGAGACAAATGCCTCCGGCGGATATGATATTATTATCTCTGATATGGCGCCGAAAACCTCAGGGATAAGGATAAAGGATCACGCGGACAGTATAAAACTGGCACAAACAGCCGCCACTATGGCGGACAAAATGCTTAAAAAAGGGGGGGCGTTTCTTGTAAAACTGTTTGACGGCGAAGACCGCCCCGCTTTTGTTGACGAGCTGAGGAAAAAGTATAAAAATATACATCAGACCCGCCCTGACGCTACACGGAAAAATTCCTTTGAAATGTATATCGTCGCTTTATCACGTCTTTAAAAGTAATCATACCTTAAATTTTGACACACTCTTTTTCAGCGATTCAGTCCTTTCCTGAAGGTGGTGAACAGTGGACGCCACTTCGTTGACTGCGTGAACGCTTTCTTCTATTCCTGCGGCAATCCCGTTTGTATTGTCGCTCACCGTCTGTATCATACTGAACTGGTTGTTTATACTGTTATTGACAATCTGAGTTGTGCTGTCAACACTTTTTACTGAAGACACAACTATTCCGAACAGTTCATCAGTTTTTTTAATGCTCCCCAGACCGCTTTCAACGCTTTCTTTTTCATTGATCATCTCCTCGGACGCCGCGCTGGATTCTTTTTGCAGACTGCTTATTATCGCGGATATTTCACTCGTTGAACGTTGCGTTCTTTCAGCAAGTTTACGGACTTCATCCGCTACCACAGCAAACCCGCGACCTGCGTCACCCGCTCTTGCGGCCTCAATCGCCGCGTTCAGAGCAAGAAGGTTTGTCTGGTCAGCTATGTCGTTTATAACTCCCAGAATATCCCCTATTCTACCTGAGGATTCCGCGAGGCTGACGATGGTTACACTTAATTTTTCCGTATTGTTCTTAATGTCGTCCATATTTTCAAGAACATTCTGAATCTGGTTTGAACCCTCTTTTACGCTGTTGTTCGCCTCCAGCATCTTATTCATACTTTCCGCCAAATTCTGCATCATAGCCCTTGATGTGTCATTTATGGTATTCATATTATCAGCTACTTTTGAAACCTGTTCAGACTGGCTGTTAAATGTAGTTGAAAGTTGCTCCATAGTAGCGGCAAGCTCGTTGTTGCCGGAAGCGACTTCTACTGACACCTCTCTGACATCAAGTATTATATCATGGACATTTACAACAAATTTATTGAAATTTTCCGCTAACTGACCGATCTCGTCATTGGAAGTTACAGGGATGCGGCGGGTCAAGTCGCCTTCGCCTGATGAAAACTCGCCTACAATTTTTACAAAATCAGAAAGTTTTTTTGCGATATTCCTGTTTATGTAAAGCGCTATAACGATGCCTGATAACACAAGTAAGAATATACATGTAGTTATGAATATGGTTATAAATGTTACTAAGTTTTTGAGATTATTTGTTTCATCAGAGGTTCTTTTGAGAACATCCATAAGTACGATTTCAAGTATACCTTCTATTTCTCCCCCGATCTCCGCTAAACCCAATTCCGCCTGTTTTTTTTCCTCAATGTATCCTGCTGTATTAACCGCAATTCCGGCGCATTTATTAACAGTTGTAATAATATCCCTTATTATATTTTTCATCTGTTCAACGAATGCCCTTTCAAGCATGATGTCTAGCGTTTTCAGAAGTTCTTGGGCTTTTATCCCTATAAATTCCATATGTACCGTATCCAGCGAGTACTGCATAGCGATAGCGCCCCCTGTAGCCTCTTTACTGAGTTTAATAGCGTTACTGTTGTCGTATAACTGGTCAAGCCATAACCTCATCTTTGAGACATCCAGCGATTTAGGGTCTTTTATCATATTCATGACTAAGTTTTGAATTGATTTTTGAAATTTATCTAGGTCACTATCAAGGAGTTCTATTGTTTTGGTAAGCGAATTTGCTGAGGAATTAATCTTATCAAAGGTAGTATGGCTGCCTTCTAAAACTCCTAAGTAATCAAGAAATTTGCTGCGGGCGTCAAGCAACTCCTTGCGGAGATTTTTATAGTAATTATCGGATAAAGAATCCAATTTGGCTGATATATCGTCAATAATACCGACAGATTTGTTACAGAACTCTATCGCATTTTTGTAACTGCTTTCATTTTGAGTTTGCAAATATATCCGGGAATTAATTCTCGACTTAAACATATTAACCGTTACGTCATTGACGGACTCAACCAGAGGCACGGAATAATCCGCGATGTCAGTGGCATCCGCTTTTGTAATACGAAAGCCGATCATTGAAGATACGGAAATGATTAAAGAAAATAAAAACAAAACCAAAATACATAAATTGATTCTAAAAGACAGTGAATTTTTAGACATTAAACCAACCCCCCCCCTGTTTAAAGACAAATCCACTATAATTTAACACAACAAAAAACGAAAGTCAATAAAAAAAATTTTCGCGTACCCCCAATTTTTTCTCCTATTTTTTCAGCAAAGAGAGAAATCATGGTATTTACCCAGAAAATCTTCGGTGGTTAATTGGTCATTTTGTTTTCTTCGTTTCCTGAATCTAT
>JAIRQX010000055.1 GCA_031256375.1 Deferribacteraceae bacterium | reverse complement strand
TTGCGAGGAACGCAGTGACGAAGCAATCCAGTTAGAGCTTTTACCTGCATGGATTGCCGCGCTTCATAAAAAACATTCCGCTCGCAAAGACGGTTAATGTAAAGTGGAACTGCTATAATAATAAATTTACGAAGTATCTGCATTGAAAATCTGACGGTTCAATTCTTGGATCGTCAGATTTTCATTTCATTCCCGAAATATTAAATCGTTGCAACTAAACAGTTATTTTGTTACCCTTTCTTATGCTTGCAATGCATAAAATTCCTGAAAGAGCGGATCCGCTTCTGTTTATGAAAGAGCGTCTTCTGGAATTAAACTTCCCATATACCGCCGTTATTGTTCCTACCAACAGGAATCTGCGCAAACTGGCGTCATGCGCCAAATGGGAGCTGGATATACAAACCGTAGCCGAATTTACCCGCCGGACTAACCTTTATACAAACATTATCCTGCCAAAAGAGCTTAGAAAATATTACCTCTATAAAGCGGCAAAAAATCTCACGGAAACGGAGCAGTCAAAAATGCTTCATTCCGGCGAATCTGACGCCCTAAAAAGCTACTTAAATTTTGTGCAAAGTTCATCCGATCTGCTGCCGTTTTACAGAGAGCTTAATGTTGAAGGGATAGACGCGGAAACGCTCAAAAATGAAAGCGCGTACAGCGAATATAAAGATCAGATAACCTCGCTGGCAAATCTTTGGCGTATATATTGCAACTCTTTGCGTAAAGAGGGGTTTGTTGATGAATGGGAGTATTTTTCATCACCGTCACTTGATGAAAAATATCTTTTGAGGTACAAAAACTACTTTTTTCTGATCGGAGGCTACCTAAATAAGTATGAGATTACCCAGCTAAGGGCTATATCTGAAAAATACCGCGTTGAACTCTATTTTAATTATACCGGAGAGGAACATTACCAGAAAGATAAACTGGAAAATATTTTTAATGCCAAAATTACCGGAAACGAAAATACTCCGCCCGTCAGACGGCGCATAGTTAATACCGGAACGTTTTCCGATAATCACGATGAACCTGTAACCGAGATATCTCCCTGCGCTAACGTTTTGGCTCAATTTGATCTTATAACAAAGAGAATTTGCGAACTACATTTCAAAAATGGGGTACAGCTTAATAAAATTGCCGTTGTTCTGCCTACGCAGGAACTTGCGCCGCTCTTCCTTGAAAGCGATCCGTACTGCCTTTATAATGTGTCAGCGGGACGCCCCTTCACCTCCTATAATTTTTATGAAACCCTAAGTACGCTGAGGGAGGTAACAGCGGGAACGCGCAGCGGGAAAATCCCTTTGGAGCTGCTGGAACAACTGCTAGCCTCCCCCTGTTTTTACAGTTACGGGACAGAAGCCTTTTACAGCATGATAGGCGGTATTCGCAAAAAAGGCGCGATATACATTGATACCGCCTCTGTTTTTAACTTCCGCTGGAAAGGAGCGGAACTTTTATACACAATGCTTAAACCGTTCAATGTGCCGTATATGAGTTACAGCGACTGCATTAAAACCGTTTCCGAAATCCTTAAAGCGCTTGAACCTCCTGCGGAGTACAATAAACCGCCTTTGAAGCGGAATCCGCTCACTGAAAGCTCAGTGGAAAAAGAAACTGAAGGTTTGCATCACGCCGCCGATGAGCTTGAAAAGCTGCTGCTTTTATACAGCCGTATCAAAGAGGAGTTCCCGCCGCCGGAACTTTTGTCCGGTTTGCTGAACGGGCTTGCGGAGCTGACCGTTCCTGTGAGAAACGGAGAGGTCAGCGTACTGGGACTACTTGAAAGCCGCAATATGCAATATGATTATATTTTTATTCCGGGGATGAACAGCGGGAGCTTCCCCGCCCGTCACGGAAAAGACCTGTTCCTGAATTCAGAACTGCGCCGGCAGTTGCAGCTTCCGACAGCCGCCGCAAGGGAAGCTCTGCAAAAAAGCTACTGCAATCAGATAATGGCGCGGGCAAAATATACGCTGATTACATATTCCGCCGGAGAGGAAAACCAACCCAGCGCTTTTATACAGGAGCTTTTATCTTCCTGCGCGGCTTCTGCGGAGAGCAGTGAATTGCCTGTGGGGAATAAGTTGCCCTCCGCAGGAGACGCAGGAGACGCAGGAGTTTATGAACCGGCGGACTATATTATATTTCCCTCAAAACCCTTCAAAACAGGAATTTACGAAAACGGCGGGATAATAAAAGATTCAAACGTAATCAAACTGATAAAATCGTTTGAATTTTCAGCGACAAGTCTGAGTTGCTACAGAGACTGCCCCCTGCAATTCTTTTACCGTTATGTAAAGAAACTGCGGGCGAAAGAAGAATCTGTGAACAAGACCGATATGCGTGTGCTGGGAAGCGTAATGCACTCAGTTATGGAAACGCTTTTTAAAGAAAGGGTTTCTGCCGCGGACAGCGCGTACTTAGACAGGATGAACGCCGTTTTTGACGAAAAGATATCCGGTTACGATTATTTTACAAGCAACCCTATAGGCGTATTCCATGTCAAAGGGGTTAAAAGCTCTTTCCCCGGACTTGTGCGGCATGAAAAAGCAAGACTTGAGAGCGGTGCGGTTATACAGGCTTACGAATGGGAAATAAACTGCAAAATGTACGGATTCCGCTTCAAAGGGAAGATAGACCGATGGGACAGCGCCAGTAACGGTTACGATATAGTTGATTACAAATATAAAAATATAGAGGAACAGAAACCGCAAAAGGAAGAGTGTGATGATACGGAAGGCGCTGAAAAATACTTTGACAAAACCGATCTCCAGCTTCCGCTTTATGCCCTGATAATGGGAGAACACAATAAATCGTATCCGGAAAATATGCTTTGGTTTGATCTGAAAGGCGGACAGGGGTTTATTCACGGCTTTTACAAAGAATCTATCGGCGGGTTCAGGAACTATCTGGAAAAAGTTATGACCGATATAGCGGAGCCTGATGTCCCTTTCAGAAATGCGCGTGAGAGTGTAACCTGCGAATACTGCGAGTATAACTCTTTCTGTCACGGAAGTCTGTTATGAAACGTGTTGATCCCGGATATAACATAGCGCTTATGGCATCCGCAGGCACAGGTAAAACTTATAATCTTGCGCTGCGCGTAGCGGCAATCCTTATGAGAGACACCCCTGAATATAATTTATACGATTCCTCCGGAACGGAGGTCATTGGCGCTCTTAAAACTTACTCTCACGGGAAAACACTCTGCCTGACCTTTACACGGAAAGCGACCGCTGAGATGCAGAACCGCGTTCATGAATTTCTTAGCAATATAGCCGCAGGCGTTTACAATGAAGAGAGCGATCAATACCGTTCGCTTACGCAAACGCTTGGGATAACAAACGCTGAAGAGATACGAAAAAAGGCTGAAAACGCGCTCAAACGCATATACAATGATTCAGGCTTGCTTCAGATACGCACTATTGACAGCTTCACGTCAATGATTCTCAGACTTTTCCCTTTTGAAGCCAATTTACGCCCGGATTTCAGAATAATAAACCCGTCAACGGAAAAATCCCTTAAAAATCAGGCTTTTGTTGACGCATTTGACAATCTGAGCGCCCCTTTGTTATACAACAATCTCTTTTCGGAATATATAGCATGGACGGAGGAACAGCCTTACAAGTTCACAGACAGGCTGGACAAACAGGTGGAATGGATTATTGAAAGAAGCGTTACGCTGGAGGATGAATTGCGTGATGCAGCGGGTTTAACAGTAAATAGTATCGCGGAGCTGCTGAAACGTGCGAAAAATATTGATAAATTAGTAGTTTCAGCCCTTACAGAACTGCTTAATTTAATAAAAAGCTGTAAACTTGAAAAAAACGTTTCTGCCGTGTCCCTGAGACGTTTCCCTCTGATAAACTCAATCTCTGCCGGAGAAAAAACTGTTTCAGCTCTTTTTGAGGATGAGAGCGCAATTAATTATCTCTCCCCTTCAAAAATTGTAAGCGAAAAAAAAAGCGGTCTTTTGCCTGATGAGTATAAGAATATTTACACAAAACTGACAGGATATGTTAAAGACCGCGTAAAACTTACCGAGCGGTTAGATTTGGATATTGCGCTTCATATAGCTGTGTATGTACACAACGCGCTGGACAGGCTGAAAAAAACAAGGGGATTTATGAGTTACGCCGATCTGACGCGGGCGGTCTATCTGTTGATGAATCAGAAAAATTATCAATTAGACAACGATTACCTTTATTTCCGGCTTGACGGCAGACTTGAGCATATACTTATAGACGAATTTCAGGACACATCTGATGTGCAGTGGTCTATCCTGCGCCCGCTGGCGGAAGAAGCTATGGCGGGTCTTTCCCAGTCGGATAAAGTCGGCAGTTTCTTCTGCGTAGGCGATCCCAAACAGACCATATACCGTTTCCGCGGCAGTAACCCGGGTTTTTTCCAGTCTGTAATAAGGGAGTACGGCAGCAAACTTACCAAAGAAAATCTGGCTGTTAATTACCGCAGTGACCGGAATATAGTGGATTTTGTAAACACCCTTTTTTCAGATGCTGATGAGTTTATCGGCGGCGGTGAAATATTAAAATTTGAACACAATGAACAGCGCGCCCGCAGCGATAACGATGGTTATGTCTCCATCAGGTCTGCGGTCGGAGAAAACTCGGCGGAGATTGAAAAAAACCGGTTGGAAACGCTTGGTAAACTTATGCTTGAATTAATTTCATCCGGCTGGAGTATAAACGATATAGCTATACTGGTGTCTAAAAAGGAGGACGGGGTTACAGCGTTTAAATACTTAAAAAATATCATGAAGATAGATTCCCGTTTAGGGTTTGCCGAGTTTTTGATAAGCCGTCCGGCGTTTGTAATTGTTGAAGCTCTGGTTTCATATATGTATAACCGTGATACCTTTTCACTGTTTGCCTTTCTGTTAGCGGAGCCGTCTGTAGTTCCTCAGAATACGGTACAGTCTGAAAACGCTTTTAAACGTCATAAATTAATATTGGATAAATATTTGGATAAAACTCAGGGTGAAAGCGTTTACAACAGAATTCTGAATATAGGGGAACATTTATCTTTAAACCGCAGACTTGGAAACGATCCTGATTATAAAACGCTTTTGGGAATTATCGCGCAAAATCTGCCTGATGTAGCAAACATTCCCCTTTTTCTGACCGGGATACGCGAAGCGGCTGCGGAAACTGCCGCGTCAGGGGTAAAAACCGGCGGAGTAAAAATTATGACAATACATGGCGCAAAAGGGCTTGAGTTTCCGGCAGTAATCCTTTTTGACGTTAATGAATCTTTTAATATTAACCAGAATACGACTTATTTTATTGACCGCCCCGCCGGACAAACCCCGGTAATGCGGAAAAGGCTTGCAAAAAAATACTCAATCCATGCGCCGGATGACTATACCGAAGCTATTAACAGAGAGAAGATATTAACCAGATACGAAAAGGTAAACCAACTTTATGTAGCAACCACCCGCGCCAAAAATGCCCTGTTTATATTTGTGAAAAGAAGCAACAGGGAATGCACTGACAGTTATATTCTGGAACGGTTTCCGGATTTTTATGATAAAGGCGTTCTTACGCCGGTTTCATCTGCGGGGTATTTTCACTCTAAACCAGTTTTGAGTACGGAGCCATTTCTTACATTCTGCCGGAATGTTTTGTTGAAACCGCTTAAATATAAAGATCATCCGGAAAAAATCCAAAAGGAGGTCTCAGACGCGCTGAAAAATTTTCCCGTATCTACGCCGGTATCTGAACGGGTCATAAGGCATACAAACAAAATTTTATCTGACAGGACACTTTCCGGTGGTTATGGCAAAGAGCCGTATTCCAGCCGATTTTATGGTATATTTATACATGAGATTATTTATCAGATGGAAAATTTTACGCCGGAAGCGTTACCTCCGGCGCTGAAAAAGGCATTGAACAGGTACGGTGGGTATATTGCTCCTTCAGCGGCGCAGACAGCGGAAATAAGCATAAATTTACTGCTTGTTAATAAAAAATGGAAAGAAATAACAGACGGGGCGGCAATCTTCCGTGAAAAATCGGTTTTTTATGACGGGCGTTTATTGGTAATAGATTTATATGCGGTAAAAAATGACAGGCTTACTGTAATAGACTTTAAAACCGGCGATCCTGAAAGCAACAGACACGATGAGTATGCCGGTCAGGTAAAAATGTATGCTGACGCCCTTTCAAAACAGTATGGAATGGCGTCAGAGGGGTATCTGTTATATCTGAATCATCAGATTTTTTATCGTGTGGATATTTGACATCCCGCATATCTGGCGGTTCCGCCTGCGAGGAACACAGTGACGTTGCAATCCGGTGGGAGCTTTTACTTGTACGGCAGAACTCTTTAGTGTACAGGTTATCGTACAGTTAAAAAAATAATTTTAAAAAAAGTTAAAAAGTAGTTGACTAAGTATGAATAATTAAGTATAACACACTTCCGCTGAGGAGTAACTAAGCGGTTAGTGTGGCAGTAGGTACTCCCCTCTGGGGAGTCGGAGCGTTAGCTCGGGTGGGGGTAAGGCGCGCGGCGCCGCCTACGGAGCAAACGTAGCAAAGCTGTGTCTTTGCGGAGTGATGCGCAGTGCAGGGCGAACCGCAGCGCGGGTATCCCGCG
>JAIRQX010000043.1 GCA_031256375.1 Deferribacteraceae bacterium | reverse complement strand
AAACCTCTCGTCAGCGATGAAGAGATGATTACGCTTAACGGCAAACATTTTAACGCCAAAGTTCTTTGCAGCGGCGGAAGCGGAGATGAGTTAGCCAAACTGTTTTTTACAATAACCAGTACAGGTCAGAGCGATTTACTCATAAATCAAAGAAACACATCTACATTACTGTCAACTATCCTAGACGGTCAGTTAATATCCGGATATTTCAGCACAGGATTTATAACCTGTAACAACGGCGTCTGGAACAACAACTGCCGCTATTTTCAGTGGAGCTTAGACGGCGACAAGATAGGCGTTACTGAAATCAATGACAAAACAACCACAGGGGTAGGAACTTGCGCAAGTAAAGCCTGTAACAGAACAATTTCCGATAATGAAGTAAATCATATTACAGGGCTGCTTGTCCTTGAATTAAGTAAATCCAGTCTGGATAATATCGTAACAGCTTCACGCGTTGACGAGATTTTTCAGCCGCCGATAGTGTCAATAAAACGTCAAAGCACAGCTAATTGCGTGATTGAGTCCGCGAATATAAATGATCTTAAATCAACTGACATAGACAGTATGCAGAGCGCCGGCAGGAATGAATGGGCAAATATGCTCTCTCAGGATGATTCTTTACTCTCACTTGTCGCAAAAGGGTACGATCAGACTGTCGGCGAGTTTCAAGGCTCTAACTCATGTATCATTAAAAATACGCCATTTTTATCCCTTACCTGTCCCGCAGGATATTCGCAGGTTGATAACTCAAAATGTGACAAATCAACCGCACTGCGTGAATTCGCCAGTTCAGGCGGATTAATTAATACCGGCGCCTCATTTCTGATTGATACCGAAATTATAAACGCAAATATCCCTGTAAACTCTAACTTCTCTTTCGTCTTTAAGATCAAGTCCACAGCCCTTATAGGATATGACTTGGAGTATGAAATAAATATCCTGAAAGAATCAACCCCGGTTTATCAATCCGGTCCGAAAACGGCTTATGTTTCTAACAGCGGATTAATTCTTGTTTATGTTCCGTCAAATATCCCTGTAACACAGACAGGATATTCCGTAAATGTAACCGCCAAAGGGTTTATGGCAGACGGCAATCCGGTGAATTATACTCTGGAGCTGTCCGCTCTTTATGAAATTGCGTCCGTCAGCACAGATAATTTCGTAATCGTTAGTTCCGATACATGCGCTCCCTACAAAAACTGCGTTTTAACCTCGGAATATATTTGTGATTCCACCGGAAATGAATGTACCGCAAGGGTTATAAATCAAGCGGAGTACAATCTCGGAATACAAAAAGAAGTTTTTAACTTAAATGTGAACGGAGTCGCAACAGAAGTCACTATCACTGCGGACGGCACAAAATTTCAAGCCAGATATGAAACAACCAATGCCTCAAAATTTGTAAACAACGCATGGTTTACGATTAAACGTGAATATAACTGCAATAAAAACACAACTAAAAACTCCGGCTTTGAGAAGAATGACCTTTCAGGGGCTTTTAATGTCATCGCTTCCAGTGATTATAAAGACGGGGTTTTCAGTTATACGGATTCAAACGGAAAAAGATTAGGGTTTGACGTTGATACAAACCTGAACTGCCTTAACGCTCTCTGTACTGTTGAAACAAGCAGTTTAAGCACAGATGCCTTTTCTGACGGTGAACTCAGAAACGACGGCGAACCCAAAACGCGCTGGGTAAGTGAAGTAAGGGCGTGTGATGTAATTACTGATATAGATAACCCTGTCTGCCCGTTGAACGAAGGGGATCGTTTAGTTATCCCGTGCGGATGCAAACCGACGTCTCAAACCGCAAACGCCGCTAAAGCCATCTCTGTTTTTAAAATGGCAGGAAAACTTGCTGACTCAACAGTTTGTTCAAGCCAGAAAAAAAGAGAATAACAGCTTAAGTCACTTTCATATATAGAGCTGAACAATTTATTCAGGAGGAAATTATAATTATGTTCAAAGTAAGTAAAAGAAACAAACTGTTAATCTTTTTAACAGTTCTGACAGTATCGCTTGCGGCGGCAAATGCTTTCGCAAATACAACAGACGCCACTGAGATGGACGATGTATGGACTAAAGTATCCGCCATCCTGAACTCCGGCTGGGGTAAATTAATAGGAATTACAATAGGCGGACAGGGAATCGCTATGATGGAAAAGATGGGTAAACTTTATACGGCAACATCTGTCCTGATAGGCATATTGCTGCCCGGACTGCCCGGCATTTATGATACGGCGTTCACTCTGACTATTTAACATGAACCAGATGAATTATATTCCGAAATTCCTGAACGCCCAGCCCCAGTTTTTATGGTGGGATGCGGATGAGTTTATAATTCTTATCGGCGGGACTTTAATCGGCATAATCTTTGACATGCGTATTATATGTATTCTTTCAGCTTTTATAGCGCAAAAAATATACGCAAAATCAAAAGATCATAAACAGGTAGGATTTTTGTACCACAAACTCTATTCCCTAGGGTTGCTTAAGTCTCCCAAAGTCCCGCCCGCCTACATAAAATTATATATTAAATAAAGGTATTAAATGAAATTTTTTACAGAGTGGGAACGGCTGAAAGTTGAAAAAAAATTGCTCCTTATAATGATGACAATGTTATCGTTTGTGATTATTTTACTTTTGTTCGCGCTTTTAAGCGCTTATAAAAATCAAAAGGTTATCGTTTTACCGCCAAAGGTTGATAAAGAGTTCTGGGTGGCGGGGAACACTTTGTCTTCATCTTATCTGGAGCAAGTCGCGTTCTACCTGAGCGACAGACTTTTAACCGTTTCTCCCGCTACTGTAAGAGCTTCATTTGATACAATTATAGGTTTTGCCGAACCGTCAATGATAAAACTTCTAAGGACAAGCCTGAGCGAACAAGCGGACACTATAATACGTGAAAAGATTTTTCAGGTCTTTTATCCGGCGGCATTCGCTTCAGATACACAAAAACGCACTATAACCGTAAAAGGCACAATTAAACGGTTTTCCGGAAACGTATATCAGTCAGAAGCCGAATCGGTCATTATTTTTGAATATACCGTACTCGAAGGACGTTTATATATTACATCCATTGAAACAAAGTAGGAAAATATGTTAAAAAAATTAATTACAATGACCGCAACGCTATTGTTCGCGGTCTCCGCTTCAAACGCTCAGCAAAATCAGCAAAATATCAAAGAAGGAACTAGCGTAAATAATATCAGCGTTGTTGAAGGAGAAGGTCTCCATTATGTCAAAATATCAACAAAAGATATATCACGTATATCATGCAGCTCGGAAATAGGAGAACCTTTCTTCTCAAAAGAAAAAGAGATGGAAGTGTATAAACACAATAAGGAATTGTTTGTTAAAATACTTCCGCGGCAGACAGTGTTCGCTGACGGACGCACAAGCGTTAATTACAGCAATATTCCGCGTGAAATTTATATTGAGTGCGCCGGTCGCTTTTTTTCCCTCGTGCTTATCCCTGACAATGTACCAGCACAGCAGATTGTTCTGAATACCCCCAATGATAATATTTTTAACGCTATGGCTACTGAAACGGCATCTGATTACGAAAATGTTATACATGATCTTATAAAATCCGCTTATCTTGGAGTTATCCCTTCGGGATTCAAACTCTCAAACAAAAAAGATGTAATGCACTTTGAAGAAGCCGCGTTAACACTAAATAAAACCTATACAGGCTATAAATTCATCATTGAAGTATGGTCGCTGAAATCAAAACTCAATGAAGAAAAAGAGTTTGATGAAAATGTTTTTGTGCCTTTATTTAAAGATATCAGGGCGATTACCTTAATTAACCCTAAACTCCTGCCCGAAGAAGAATCAAAAATGATTATTATACGTCAAAACACTACAGCGGAGCGAAAATAATGGATTTAGTAATTTTATCAAGCGCGCTTATTATCGGTTTGTCCGGCGGTGACGGAAACTCTTTGCAACGGCTTGAACACCAGATTGAATGGGCTGAAGACAATAAACAAAATACCCTCACTCCGGTAAAACAAAACACCCTAACTCCAGTAAAACCTGCTTATTTATCTGTAAAACTGGATGACGACACAAACAACTCAAACGACATAAACGCTATCCCTCAAAAGCAGCCCGGAAAGCCGGGGAGTCCTGACTTGTCAGATAAGTCCGGAACCCCCGGCTCCGGCGCCGCTAACAAAAATAACATCAAAAATACCGTAAAATTCAAAATAAACGAAAGTTTTATGGACACCAAAAAGATAAACCTTTCTAATCTCAGCAATAACAAAATTATCTCCCTTATCGGTTACGCAAGCCCAGACGGAGAAGCCCCGAAAATGCAGCAACAACTTGCCAACGACAGAGCTGTGTTCGTAAAAAACTATTTATCTGAACACGGGTTTAAATCTGAAATCAAAAGCGTCCGTTTATGCAAAAAATGCTGGAAAGTTGAATTATACCAATGAAATCGTTTACTACCTTAAACAACGACGAACTTGCCGCTTTAATGAAAGCTATCCGCCTGAACGTTATCTACAGGCTAACAATAATCAATTCGGAATCATCATCATGTACAATAGACGGATTATATTTCTCTCAGCAGAAAAAACGCTGTTTTATTACCTTAAACATTAAAGTGAACCTTACAGACGAAATTGAAGCGGCTCTATCCTTAAATACCATTAAAGTAATCGGTATTCTGGCTCCGACAGAACACCCCGGACAAAAAATAATGGTCGCTCACAGGCTTGAACACCTCCATATCGCACGGAAAGAACGTTTTGTAAAACCTAAATTAAACGCCACATTCAAAAGACACGATGACAATACCATGTTAACCCCGCTGGGTATTTACGATATATCGGTAAACGGTATAGGTATTTTAATAAACCCCGATCTTTACAGCCTTTACGCTTTATGTAACCACTGCATCATTGAATTTGAAGATATTACAATGGAAATAGCCTGCGAATTGGTTAATAAACGCGATGAAAACGAATT
>JAIRQX010000085.1 GCA_031256375.1 Deferribacteraceae bacterium | reverse complement strand
CGGCTACGGCAAGAGTGTTATCTTGCCTTGCCTTCCAAAATGCCAAGCATTTTGTCACGGCATCCATGCCGTGTATTCCAATTCTAAATTAACGCACGTTTAATTTAGAATTGGAATTAATTATCCGAATTTTCCGGTAACATATTCTTCTGTCATCTTTACTTTAGGGCGTGTAAAAATGGTGTCCGTATCCTCGTACTCCACCATCTCCCCGAGATACATAAGCGCTGTATAATCCGATATTCTCGCCGCCTGCTGCATATTATGGGTCACAATAAGAATTGTAACATCATTTTTTAGTTCCAACATCAACTCTTCAATCTTTTTAGTGGAGATCGGATCAAGTGCGCTGGTAGGTTCATCAAAAAGCATCATCTCCGGCTCCACAGCCAAAGCTCTGGCTATAACCAGCCGTTGCTGCTGTCCCCCGGAAAGGCTGGCGGCGTTAACGTTCAGCCTGTCTGATACCTCGTTCCAAAGAGCCGCCTGTTTAAGGGCTTTTTCCACCAAATCTTTTAATATCGCCTTATTTTTTACCCCTCTAAGGCGTAATCCGTAAGCTATATTGTCAAATATGCTCATAGGAAACGGCGTCGGTTTTTGAAACACCATCCCCATACGGCTTCTTAGGTTGGTTAAATCTGTATCGGGCGTCAGGATATTTTCCCCGTCCAAAACTATCTCCCCTTCGTAGCGGTTGTGAGGGTACAGATCGTGCATCCGGTTAAAACAACGCAGTAATGTGGTCTTACCGCAGCCGGAAGGACCTATAAGCGCGGTGATTTTATGCTTATTTATATCCATATTGATAGACTTAAGCGCAAGGTTGGTCCCGTAATAAAAGTTCAGGTCTTTAACCGAGAGAAAGGTATTGCTCATTTTCCGTATCTCCATTTAACGGCCACGCGGCCAACTATATTCAATATCAACACAAAACATGTTATCACAAATGCTCCCGCCCACGCAATCCTCACCCAGTCATCAAAAGGGGATGAGGCGTACTGATATATCGTAACGGTCAGCGATGCCATAGGACGGTTCATATCAAGGGAGAAGAAGTTATTATTAAACGAAGTGAATAAAAGCGGCGCGGTTTCCCCGACAATTCTTGCAACCGCCAAAAGAATCCCTGTTAATATCCCGCTTGCGGCGGAACGGTAAACTATCTGTAATATAACTTTGTAATAAGGAGCGCCGAGAGCGAAAGCCGCTTCACGCAACGTCCAAGGGACTAAGCGCATCATATCTTCCGTAGTGCGCACAACCACAGGGAGCATAATTATCGCAAGCGCCACAGCTCCTGCCCAGCCGTTAAAACTTTGCATCGGTTTCACCAAAATAGCGTAAACAAATGTTCCTATAACTATTGAAGGCATACTGACCGCTATATCGCTCACAGATGAAATTACCTTCCCAATTTTTAAATGTCTGCCATATTCCGCAAGGAATGTTCCCCCCAGAATACCAAGCGGGATACCCATAGCCACTGCGGTAAGCGTCAGAAGCCCCTGCCCCAGAAAAGCGTGTCTTAACCCTCCGGTTTCAAAGGAAAACGGCGGAACGGAGTCTTTTACAAAAAGCTGCCAGTTTATAGATGAGATCCCATTCCTGAGTACGTCAAAAAGTATAAAAAAAAGAAAAAACAACCCCACTGCGGCGCATACTGAAGAAACCACCAGCGCAACAATATTTGCGGCTTTACGTCCGAAAGTTACATTTTTTTTCATTTCAGCATATCCTTTCGCAAAATAAATTTAGCCAGAGATAATACCATCAGGTTGGCTATAAACAATATTAACGCCATAAGGAACAGGGATGACATCTGAATCCCGGACGCTTCGCTGAACTCATTCGCCAAAACTGACGTAATTGTTGTATAAGGTGAAAAGATAGAATCAAGCGCCCCGTGCCTGTTGCCGATTACATAGGCAACAGCCATCGTTTCTCCAAGCGCCCTGCCTGTAGCGATAATTATTCCCCCGGCAACCCCTATTTTGGAGTAAGGTATAATTACATCTTTTATAACTTCCCATCGTGTCGCCCCCACGCCGTAAGCCGATTCTTTAAGTATAGGCGGGACAAGCATGAAGGTATCCCTTGTGATACTGGCAATAAAAGGGATTACCATTACCGCAAGTACAATGGATGTGGTAAAAAGGTTGACTCCTCCGGCATAACCGGAACGGAAAAAAGAACCTATGACGGGCAAAAAACCCAGAGTTCCGGATATGAACGGCTGAACTGTACTCTCAAGTATCGGGGCGAAAACAAAAAGTCCCCACATACCGTAAATAATACTAGGGATAGCGGCAAGAAGCTCTATTGCGGTGCCTATTGCCTGACGCAGCGCGGGCGGGCATAACTCAGTAAGAAATATCGCTATCCCAATAGCTACCGGCACAGCAACGGCGAGGGCTATAAGCGTGGTAAGCATCGTTCCGAACAGCGGCCGGCCGCCGGCATAAATATTGTTTACAGGATCCCATTTCGTACCGGTCATAAAACGTATAAAACCAAACTCTTTAATGGCGGGCAACGACTCCATCAGCAAAGTGACAAATATGCCGAATATAATGACAATAACCAGAAAAGCGGCGACTGCCGTAAACGCGCGGAACACATAGTTTATATATAGGGAATGGTTTTTAAACATCTTCATAACGGTACAATAACAACTCCGTATATATGTTAAAAAAATGTTAAATTAATGTCAAATTTAAAGATCAGATGAAAGAGGGAAAACTATAAAAATCTTTCATACCATGTGCCTTTCAGTTTTTTGTTCTTTATAAGTTTAAAATCCTCTTTCAGCGGCGCAATCATAATGTTATTATCTTTAATATACTGCATAATTTTTTCGGCGCCGTGTTTTTTAATTGTTCCGCTGTTTACGGCTGCGCTCACAAGCAAAAGACCTGTAAGGTAAATCTCTTCAAGGTGCATAAACCACTCATCGATACTTTTTTCCGATCCCAAATTCATCAGGATAATTTTTTTGACGGCTTGTTCCGCAACATCGCGCATTATATCCGTCTGACCTGAAAGTCCTGTCTCTTCGTCTCCTCCGAATGCCAGATTTTTCGCAAATTTCAGCATGGCAAGGCTTGCTTCAAAGGCACAACCGGCGCTGAACATAGGAGAGACTACCAAACGCAGCAGTTCCAGCCAAACCATATTTGTTTTTGATCCGTGCCACACATTTGGATAGGGAAAGGCAAATTCATGCACATCCCACGCAATTTCAACCGATCTTTTCCATACATTTGTTCCTCTGTACGGATTCAGCAGAAATATATTGGGCTGCACAACCAAACCGCCGCCGGCTTTGTTTTTAAACAAATTTATTTCATCAATCAGCGCAGAGGCATCGTTTTTTGTATCAAAAGGGGAGGCTATGTAACCAATAAACAACTCCATAGATTGTTTTTCAGAATTCATATCGTATATAAAGTCAGCGACCATTTTTTGTTCAGAAGCAAGTTCATGTTTCTTTCGGAGTTTGCCGTTAAATTTCCGTCCGGTGAAAAGGTCTTCGTTCACACGGTCTCTGCCCAAAAATATTGTGCGGACTTTATACTCTTTAACAATTTTTTTAAACTCTTCATCAAAATCGGTGGGGTCTGCAAAAACGGTAAAAGTAACATCTTTTGCGTAATAAGATAATTTTTTAAGCGTTCTGACAGTATTCTTGCGGTTTTTATCCAGAAAAGGGCTTGAATCCAAGATAGAAATATTTACAGTTTCATCTGAAACCGTTTTTAAGTAGTCATAAGCCTGTAATACCATATCTTCTGTATCAAGACGGCTATTAAGCGTGTTTTTACGTTTATGTACAGTGCAGTAATCGCAGCCGTTACTGCAAAAATCGCTGAACAGCGCTGAAATTTCAAAACAGTTCTCAAGCCTATAGATAACAGGGATAGCTGCCTTATCAAACTGTCCGGCTCTTAATATAGGTCCGCCCAAATAATAAAGACCCGTTTCAGGCATTTTCCCGTCTATTTTTAAGCCGCCATCCTTTTTTAACAATTTAATCTTTTTTGATTTTATATCTGTCATAAGCTGAAAAAATGGATCAGCTCCACCGTAGCACACCATATCAAAAGTTTTGCTGTTTAAAACAATATCTATATTATCGCGACTGTTAAAATGGGCTCCCCCGCCTATAATTATTGAATCCGGGTAACGGCGGCGGATTGTTTCAGCATATTTTTTCGCTATTGTGAAAGAGTTGCTCCAAACGGATATGCCGAAAATTTTTGCGGCGTTATTGTCAAGGAAATATTCAAATCTGTTTTCCATACCCGCTATAGTTATTTCCGCGTCGTCTTCAGGGAAAAATGCCGCGTCATCAATGCCCGCTTCGTTAAGCCAGAATAACAGAGAAGCTATTGATAATGTGCCGCTGGCATCATGCAGCCGTTCCTGTTCACCGGAAGTTGATATTAATATCAGCGTGTGTTCAATCATAATTATAAAGTCAGTAAAACAAAAAGCCCTGCCTAAGCGGGGCTTTGTATTTACTCTCTTTGTTTACTTCCAAGCAATTTTACTCCGGATCATTCTGAAATAAAAAAGCTATGTAAAGCGGTTTGCAAAAACATTTTAAAACCTTTCCCTTAACTCAGCCATCCGTTCAAAAATATCAGACACATAGTCCGGATTATGAATACTGCGGCTTTTGTCACGATCCACTATTTTGAACAGTTTTTTGTAATCGTTAAATATGGCGCGTTTTTCCGGAGTCATCTTCGTATGTTCAGTTAATTTCTTTTTATAAAACTCCGAGCTTTCTTTATACATTTCATCAAATTGCTCCTGAAAGGAAACCATCATATCAGCATAACTATCATCATGACAACTAACGCAGCTTTCTTTAGTAGGTTTCACAAAAGGGTCTTCGTGACAGGAAACGCAGCCGATATCTGTCATATACCACCGCTCGCTTTCCAGTCCGTAATATTTGGCGGCAGCGCCTTCCTGAAGATCCGCCTGTGTTACATGACATTTAACACAGTCATCTTCATCCGGCGGATTGTGTCCGCCCGCCCGCATCTTTTCGTGACAGTCAAAACATATCCGCATATCGGACTGCGTATGGATTTTACCACTGTGTGAAGGACTTTCATGGCATTCAGCGCAGCTTACTTCCAAATTTATATGTACGGCATGATTGGGTTCCACACCGGCAGTAACGGCATCTTTAAGCAAATCCGGCATACCGTACATTTCACGGAATTCAGGATTTTTTACAGTATCAAGTTTACGCAATGAAATTCCTAGGAACGTCATAAAATAATCTTTTCTGATATCCTTGTTTACCTTGTCGCTGTGGCAATGCAGACAAATTCCCGGACTGACAAGTTTTGCCCTTTCATCAGGGTCATCAGCAAATTTTGAAAGTTTTTCAAGTTTATGCTCTTTAGATTCGGCAAACTCCATAACAAGGTCGTATAGACCGTCTGACGCCTTAGCTTTAACATATCCAACAAATCCCGGACGTTTGCTGTGGCAGTCAAGGCATTCCACTCCGTAAGCCGCGTGCATACTTTTGCTCCATGAATCGTATTCCGCGTTTATACCGACCCCTTCGTTGGGATGGCAGAATTTACAGAATTTAGGTTTGCTGGTAAGGTGCATTACCTCATAAGTTAAAAAAGCGATAACTATAATAAAAATAACTAACAAAAACAACGAGATTACAGGATGAACTTTTATAAAATCGCTCACCCGGTTAAAAAAATTTCTAATCTTTGACAACATAAAACTATCTCCAACTGAACGGACACAAGGGATGAAAAAACATAATCCCTTGTGTTTTTGAAAAATTAAATAACCATCAGGAGCAAAATAGCTACAACCAATGCGTAGATTGCAAGTGATTCTATCAATGCAAGACCAAGAATCATCATAGTCATTATACGAGGACCGGCGCTGGGGTTACGTGATACACCCGCCAATGCGCTGTCTATAGCGCGCCCCATAGCCATACTGGCGCCAAAAGCCGTAATACTGATTGCAAGCCCAGCGCCGAGAAAAACAGCCCACGCGTTAGGTCCCTCTTTAGGGCTTTCTGCCGCAAACGCCAGACTTGATGTCATAACAAACATTACCGCACCCAAAATTACATACAGCGTTCTTTTCATAAGAACTTTCCTCCAAAAATAAAGTTTTTCCTATTTAATGCGCTTATTTAAGAGCGCCACTTATTTATTTTTTAATGCGCCTCTTCAATTGCGCCGCTTATATAAACCATAGTCAGAAGCATAAACACAAAAGACTGTAAAAGTCCTGTAAAAGTCGCAAGAAAATACATCGGCAACGGTACTAAAAAGGGTACAAGTATAAAAAGAATGGTTATAACTATCTCTTCGCCTGTAACATTACCGAATAAACGCATTGTCAGCGAGAGCGGACGGGCAAAATGCCCGATAAGCTCAATCAGAAACATCAGCGGCGCAAGCGCCGGAATAGAGCCGAGAAAGTGTTTTATGTAGTGTACGCCATGTTTGCGGATGCCTATATATTGATAAAAAAGGAACACACACACTGCAGGGGCGGCTGTAGTATTCATATTAGTCGTCGGCGGTATAAAACCCGGGATAAGACCTAAAAGGTTTGAAACTGACACATAAAAACCTATTGCTAAGATAAAAGGCATATAAACAAGCCCTTCTTTTCCCATTACGCTTTCACCGAGATTATACAGGTATCCGAATAGCCCTTCAAACAAACTCTGCGCCTTCCCGGGTATTTCATCAGTCATTCTGCGGGTGAAAAGACCTATGCAGAAAATTATGACTATAACTACAGACAGCATTATCACATGCGTATATTTATCCTGAATATATTGAGGCAGAAACGACACTATTGTTACCGGGTGCTTCATAATATACACTCCTGATTTTTATTTTTTGTTTGCACATCGCGCACCTACTCACGCTGATGTAGCTGCTCTTTATGTGATATGTAAAACAAAACCGCAGCCATACAAAACATAGGCAACATTAAACCGGCGACAACTCCAAATGGGTTCAATCTAAACCTAACTAATAATAAATAAAGCAAAACTGCAAAACACGCAAGCCGAAAAATATATTTTATTTGGAAAAATTTATTCCCCTTACCGCAGAAAATTTTTTCAATATCTTTTGCCAAAAAAAACAAAGCGCTTCCCCCTACTAACATAGCTGAAAAAATCGCAGCGGTGAGCGAAGGATAACCAAATAAACTCACTGCCAGCGAGACTGCGGTTGCCACAGCGAACGCGGCATAAGCTGTCACAATCAAAAGCCTGTTTATACTCATTTTCACAAAAACATCTCCTAAAGACAGTATATTTAATTAACATTCCGTGAAATTATTTTCCAGTAATATATTGATAAAATTTTGCATTGGCATATAATTACAGATTGTTTACAGGAAGGTCTTTATGTTTAACGATAAAGTTGTTTTGATAACTGGCGGGACAGGCACTTTTGGAAAAAGTTTTACCAAACATCTGTTGGCTAACTATAAAACCAGAAAAGTGATAATCTTAAGCCGGGACGAGTTTAAACAGTATGAAATGCAGCGGCAATTCGGAGAAATACCTGAACTGAGGTATTTTATCGGTGACGTAAGGGATAAAGACCGCCTGTACAGAGCTTTTTACGGAGTTGATTACGCCGTGCACGCTGCCGCTTTCAAACAGGTGGTTGCTGCGGAGTATAACCCGTTTGAGGCTATTAAAACAAATATTCTCGGCGGACAGAATGTTATAGAAGCCTGCATTGACAACAATGTTAAAAAAGTAGTCACTCTCAGCACCGATAAAGCCGCCAATCCCGTTAATCTGTACGGTGCGACAAAACTGGCGTCAGATAAGCTGTTTGTGGCAGGAAACTCTTATGCCGGAGGAAGAAAAACCCGTTTCAGCGTTGTACGCTATGGTAATGTTCTGGGCAGCCGCGGTTCCGTGCTGCCTCTTTTTTTGGAACAGCGACTGAAAGGCGTTGTTACAATAACCGAACCATCTATGACAAGATTCTGGATTACCCTTCCAAAAGCTATATCCCTTGTGGAAAAAGCGTTTGCGTTAATGCAGGGCGGAGAGACATTTGTTCCGAAAATCCCGAGTATGCGGATGGATGATTTTGCCAAAGCGCTTGCGCCTGACGCAGAGATTAAAGTATTGGGAATACGCCCGGGTGAAAAGATGCACGAGATAATGATCCCCGTGGATGATGCCCGCCATACCAGAGAGTATAATGACCACTACCGCATTATTCCCGAATTTTTGCCTTGGGTTATGCCGCACAACGGTGAAAACAGAGGGAATGCCTTGCCGGACTCATTCAGTTATTCAAGCGATAATAACATTCAGCAACTCAGCGCCGAAGAACTTTGCAAAACAGCGCGCCTTGTGGCGGAAGAGTGCGGGATACCGTATTAGCGTTACAGTTGTAATAATGTGTTAACTCACGGATAATTACCCCCCCCGTAATGACAGGCAACGCTTACGTCGGCTGCACACTTCACTTAAGGCAATTTGACAAAACATATACCGTTTGGTATGCTGTGAATAATGGAGGTAACATTATACCCCAGCCATTATCAAATGATTTGCAAAAACCAAACGTGTATCTTGGAGAAATGAACAAATCAAGATGAATATAGACAAATTAGTATTTCTTGATGAAAGCAGTATAAACGCGGGTATGACAAGATTGTATGGTAGTGGGTTAAGCGATGAGCGTGTAGTGGAGTATTCATAATTAAGGCAACCTCCCAAAACCACATATTTAATAATGTGTGTAAAACAATTATGATAAGTTTGATGTTAAATTATGAAAAAACAAAAACAACGTTACATATTTGGAGAGGAGATGCAACTTGAAAGGCTCACTCAATTAGGTGATC
>JAIRQX010000107.1 GCA_031256375.1 Deferribacteraceae bacterium | reverse complement strand
ATGTTGCCCAGTGTGCCCTTTTCCCACCCTTCAGGCATCTTCCCGCCGAACGGTTCAAAGTCCACAAACCACGATTTAAATATTGCTTGCGCCATTTGTGCTAAATAATCATTTAGCTTTTTCTATTGACTGTTACATCTGCAAAAGACTAATCTGTATTAAATCTTTACCAATACATATTTCCTGCTTTATCATTTGCTACTTTAAAAGCGGGGGGAACTATGAAAGATCGTTTGATTACTGAAATTCAAAGCGGTATGGCATCAAAATTAACTGTGACACAGTTAGATGAACTTGGAAGGGTTTTGGCGCACTGTTTACACAACGTAGAAATAACAAAAACTAACGCGCCTGATAAGCAACGAGATATAGATAATAAAGAGCTTCTGAAAATGTTTATATCTGCGAAAAAAATTGAAGGGTGTTCCAAAAAATCCCTTGAATATTATAACTTCACTATACAGCATATGATGGATTATGTCGGGAAAGCTATAAGAGTGATTACTACTGACGATTTGCGGTGTTATCTGGCAAAGTATCAACAGGAAAGAAATTCCGGCAAAGTGACAATTGACAACATAAGACGTATATTTTCAAGTTTTTTTGGATGGCTTGAAGATGAAGATTACATACTAAAAAGCCCTGTGAGGCGCATAAGACGTATAAAAACAGACAGAACCATCAAAGACACATTTACTGACGAAGGGCTTGAGTTGCTGCGCGATGCCTGCACAGAAATAAGAGACCTTGCGATAATTGATCTTTTGTCCTCAACCGGTATGCGTGTAGGGGAGTTGGTAAAACTTAACAGAGATGATATAAATTTTAACGAGCGTGAATGTGTGGTGTTTGGCAAAGGTAATAGAGAAAGGGTCGTTTATTTTGACGCCAGAACAAAAATTCATCTCAAAAACTATCTGGAAAGTCGTAAAGATAACAACCCTTCACTGTTTACGTCTTTATCAATGCCGCATGAACGGCTTATGGTAGGCGGCGTGGAAACAAGACTACGGCAAATAGGTAAAAACACAGAAATACAAAAGGTTCATCCGCATAAATTCAGGCGGACTTTGGCAACTAGGGCTATTGATAAAGGGATGCCCATTGAACATGTACAACGTCTTTTGGGGCATGTAAAAATAGATACAACTATGCACTATGCGATGGTAAACCAAACAAATGTAAAAAATGCGCATAGGAGGTTCATAGGTTAAGGGAGCAATTAATCGAACATAACAATTTATTTGAATGATCAACTTTAATGACTTTTTAGGAGATAAAGAAAAATGAATGCTTTTAAAAACAACATCTACAGCTACTTAGGAGTAGTAGGTCAATACTTGATACCAATATACCAGCGTACTTATAGCTGTGAAAAAGAACAGTGCGCCCGTATTTGGAGCGATATTGTTAATCTCTATCAATGCAAGGGAGAAGGTCACTTTGTTGGTTCCATCGTGCGTATTGACGAATTATCCGCAGCAGGTTATCAAAGATCAATGATTATTGACGGTCAACAACGTCTTACCACTTTTACACTACTACTGACTGCTCTGAGGGATTACGCTTCAATACACAATGATTGCGGTGTTAACCCTGATAAAATTACCAACACGCTACTTTTGAACCAATATGAGACAGGTTATGATAAATACAAACTACTACTTACACAGTCAGACAAGGATATATTGATAAAAAAGATTGAACGCATTCCAATTACTGAAAATTTAAAATCCCGTGTGTTAGATAACTACAACTTCTTTGCCGGACAAATCGCCAAATTAGAAATATCTCCTGCCAATTTGTATGATACTATTGGTAAACTACAAATTGTTGATATTGTTCTTGATCGTCAATACGATGATCCACAATCAATTTTTGAAAGCCTAAACTCCACAGGTATGGATTTGAAAGACTCCGATCTCATACGCAATTATATGCTTATGGGATTAAATGCCTCCGCGCAAATTAATGTTTACAATAACATATGGAGACCAACGGAGCTTTTGTTTAATTACGAACATCAAAACGAATTGATGAATAATTTTTACCGTGATTATCTTACAATGAAGATTGGGCGAATACCTATAAAAAATGAAATTTATAAGGAATTTAAGACTTACCGCGCAAATTGTGGTATGTCAATAAACGATTTATGTCAAGATATCTATAAATTTGCCAAATATTACGCAGATATTTATTTCTGTAGAAGTGATGATTCTGAAGTATTAAAATCTTTGTACGAGGATATGAAAACAATCCGTATGGATGTTTCTTATCCATTCATTCTAAAAGTATATGACGACTACAATAAAGGCTTAATAACTGTTGAAGATTTACAGGAAATATTAAGGCTTTGCGTTAGCTATATAATACGTCGTGCTGTGTGTAATATCCCAACAAACTCACTGAACAAAACATTCGCCATAATTAAAGGGCATATTTGTAATGACGATTACTTAAATTCAGTAAAAGTCTTTTTTATCATGTTGGATTCATATAAAGAGTTCCCAAACGATGAAAGGTTTATTTCTTCGTTTCTTGAAAGGGATATATATACTATGAAAAGATGTCGTTATGTCTTGGGTCAGCTTGAAAATTGGGATAACAAATCTGTTGTATCTGCGGAAAGCCTAACCATCGAACATATAATACCACAAAACCAGCATCTTTCTGCCGACTGGAAAGCTATGCTCGGAGAAGATTGGAGCGAAATTCAAAAAAAGTATTTACACACTATTGGCAATCTTACACTAACTTCATACAATTCTGAGATGAGCGATTCGTCTTTTGAGGAAAAACTAGATATGGATGGGGGCTTTAAACAAAGCGCTCTCAGAATAAATAAATATGTCATTATGCAATCAAAATGGAGTAAGAAACAGATAATAGAGCGGGCAGAACAACTTGGAGAAATAGCAAAGAAAATTTGGTCGTATCCGATGCTTAGCGAGGACAAGATAGCGCCATATCGCAAAATAGACGATACCGCGCCACAATATTCAATTAACAGCTATGATCAACTAAATGCATATAACACAATACTTTTTGAGAAACTTAATACCCGTATCTTTAGCCTTAGCACATTTGTAAAACGTGAGTTCAGGAAATATCATGTGGCATACAAGGCAGATACGGTTTTTGTCAGTCTTGTTATTCAGAGCAAAGGAATTCGGGTTTTTATCAATATGAATTATAATATGGTAATTGATCCGAAAGGAATTACCAGAAATGTAACAGAAGTTGGGCATTTGGGAACCGGCGATGTCGAAATATTTTTTGACAGTTTATCTGATATTGATGATGTAATGATTATCATTGAACAAGCATTCCAATTACAGGATGTAGATTTATAATGCCATACGCCGAATCCAATTACGAAAACGCTATTATTGAACTTTTCCGCGTTACGTTGGGTTATAGACACATCTATGCTCCTAATGTAACACGCGATGATTATACCGACCCGCTGTATATGGACGAACTTTTGCCCGCTTTGCGGCGTGTTAATCCGAAACTGCCGGAATCCGCGATTTTTGAGGCTGTCGATAAATTATATGATTTTGGAAACGGTAACCTTATCCAAAAGAACAAACTTTTTATGGATTTCCTCCAAAACGGTATGTCGGTGAATTATTTTGATAACGGAGAGCAATGTGCGGCGTTGGTTTACCTTGTTGACTTTCAGAATACGGAACTTAATACATTTACCATAGCTAACCAATGGACTATAAAAGAAAACAGTATAAAACGTCCAGATATTATACTATTTTTGAATGGATTGCCCGTTGTAGTATTTGAGCTTAAATCACCCTCCCGTGAGGAAACCGGTGCAAGCGAAGCATTTTTCCAACTCCGCAATTATATGCATGAAATCCCGTCCCTGTTTATATACAACGCTTTTCTTGTGATGAGCGACCTTAACACTTCAAAAGCTGGAACCATAACTGCGGGTGAAGACCGTTTTATGGAGTGGAAAACAAAAGACGGCAGTTACGAAAACACGCAGTACGCGCAATTTGACACTTTTCTTGAAGGGATGTTTAATAAGGCGCGGCTACTTGACATAATCAAAAACTTTATCTGTTTCTCCGGCGATGTAAAGATACTCGGCGCATATCATCAATATTTTGCTGTGCGTAAAGCCGCCGCGTCAACCGTAAAAGCTATCGGAACGGATGGCAAGGGTGGTGTGTTCTGGCATACGCAAGGCAGCGGCAAATCATTGTCAATGGTGTTTTACGCGCGTTTACTACAGGATATTCTTCAATCCCCAACAATAGTTGTATTAACAGACCGTAATGATCTTGATAATCAGCTTTTTGAACAGTTCGCAAAGTGCGCCGGTTTTTTACGGCAAACGCCGCAGCAAGCCGAAAACCGTGCGCATCTTAAAGAATTACTAATCGGACGGCAGGCGAACGGCATTATTTTCACAACAATGCAGAAGTTTGAAGAAAGCTCTGAAGCATTGTCCAACCGCCGCAACATCGTTGTTATTGCGGACGAAGCCCATCGCGGGCAATATGGATTTGAAAAGGTGAAGCACATTACGAAAAATGAAAAAGGCGAGGATGTGGCTAAGATTTCGTTTGGTACAGCGCGGATTATCCGCGATAGCTTACCAAATGCCACCTATATCGGATTCACCGGAACGCCTATTTCATCAAAAGATCGTTCAACCATCGAAGTGTTTGGCAACTATATCGACATTTACGATATGACCCAAGCTGTGGAAGATGGCGCCACCCGCCCTGTATTTTACGAAAGCCGTGTTATTCATCTGAAACTGGATGAAGATATTTTACGTTTAAT
>JAIRQX010000100.1 GCA_031256375.1 Deferribacteraceae bacterium | reverse complement strand
TATCACGGAGCAACTGCCCTATAGCTTTTGGTTCTGTTATAGCGGCAAAATGTTTGCTTTTCGTTGGCGGCAACGCCCCTTTCAAGTCAGCGGCAACATCCCTTTCAGCGCGTCCGGTTGCTATCGCATAACGGAAAACACACCCGCAATTTTGCTTTACACGGTGAGCGGTGTCTATTGCCCCGCGCGCCTCAATCCGGCGCAATGCCTCTAAAAGTATTGGCGGCGTTATCTCTTTGATAGACATACCGCCAATAATAGGGAATACGTCCTTTTCAAGGGCGGCAATAACTTTTTCGCTATGTGTTGGTTTCCAAGTGTTGACTTGCTTATTAAACCATTCACGCGCTATTACTTCAAAACTGTTGGTTTCCTTAGCTTTAACGGCGGCTTTTACCGCTTGCTTAACAGCGCCGGGGTCTATACCTTTGGCAAGCATTTCCTTAGCTTCTTCACGCCGTTGCCGTGCGTCCTTTATACTCACATAAGGATATGCCCCAAAAGATTAGGTTTTTTGCTTGCCATTAAAACGATATGCCATACGCCATAGCTTCCCGCCAGTTGTGGAAACGTGAATATATAACCCTCCGCTATCCTTTATTTTTTGTACTTTCTCTGTTGGTTTCAGGTTATTTAATTGAGTAACCGTCAACAATGCTTAAAACCTCCATTTAACAAGACTTTAGACATAGCGCGTTGGCGCTGTATTTTCAAAAACACTAAGCACCAACGAGTAAACCAACAAAATTGTTGGTTGTCAATAGATTTTATAAGATTATTTAAGAGTAAAGAATTCCTAAAAAGCAAATCCCGCAAGGCTTTTTAGGCTTTACGGGATTTTGGCAAACTCTCACTATATGGACGCTGCAGGGATTGAACCTGCGACCCACGGCTTGTAAGGCCGTTGCTCTCCCAGCTGAGCTAAGCGTCCTTTGAAAAACTGAACGGAAAAGCAATATAATCTAAGCCTACATCTATGTCAATAACAAAATTATTTCGCGTAACGCTTGTTCTATAAACCTCTGTAAGTAGCATAAATACGCCATTTTTAGTTGTTATAATAATCTTGAGTAAATGCGTATTTTACGCAGTTCTTAAAAATTTTCAGAAACGGGTTACGATCCGTTGACAATTAACTTTATATAATGCAATATTAGGTAGGCTTGATCTATATTTGTCACCGTACTCAGGGCGTTAAAATAAGCCCTAAGTATAAACTCGGGTAATTTCTCTTATTTTGAGGAGATTGTTTAATGGAAAATAAAAGACGCCGTATAAATATTGACGGCAACGCTGCCGCTGCCTATGTTGCACATGCCACAAACGAAGTTATAGCTATCTATCCGATAACCCCTTCCTCCGTAATGGGTGAAATCTGCGATGAAAAATCCGCTCGCGGAGAAACGAATATCTGGGGGGTAGTTCCCGCCGTTACAGCGCTACAGTCTGAAAGCGGGGCAGCCGGGGCGGTACACGGCTCACTGTCCGCCGGATCCCTTACCACCACGTTTACCGCTTCACAGGGACTACTGCTTATGATCCCGAATATGTATAAAATTGCGGGGGAGTGTACCCCTACGGTTTTCCATGTAAGCGCAAGAGCGCTTGCGGCACAGGCGCTTTCAATATTCGGTGATCACTCGGACGTAATGGCTTGCCGCGCTGCCGGCTGGATTATGATGGTATCCGCTAACCCTCAGGAAGTTATGGATATGGCTCTTATATCCCAAGCTGTAACTCTCCGCGCAAGACTTCCTGTGTTGCACTTCTTTGACGGATTCCGGACATCCCATGAAATGGCAATGGCGGAAGAACTGACTTATGATGATATGCGCTGTATGATTGACAATGAACTTATCCGCGCGCACCGTTCCCGCGCGCTGTCGCCCGATCACCCTTCTATAAAGGGAACATCACAGAACCCGGATGTATATTTTCAGGGCAGGGAATCTGCAAATCAACTATACGCTGAAGCAACGCGGATTGCTCAGGAAGAGATGGATAAATTTGCTGGACTTACCGGCAGACAATACCATAATATTGAGTATTACGGCGCCACGGACGCAGAGGATATAATCGTGGTAATGGGTTCAGCCGCGGACGTAACGGAAGAAACCATAGACACTCTGAATAAACATGGGGGGAAATATGGTCTGATAAAAATCCGTCTGTTTATACCATTTCCGTCAGAGACATTTGTTAAAACCCTCCCCGCCGGCGTTAAAAGAATTGCTGTACTGGACCGTACAAAGGAACCGGGGAACGCCGGAGAGCCGCTTTATCAGCTTGTCCGCACAGCCCTTGGTGAAGCTGCTGAAAATAATTTGATCAAAGGAGCTTATCCGTCTGTGACGGGCGGAAGGTTTGGATTAGGCTCAAAAGATTTTACACCTGCAATGGTTAAAGCCGTATATGATAACCTCAGATCAGAAATGCCGGTAAAGAGTTTCACTGTAGGCATAACAGACGACATAACCGGTAAAAGTCTTTCATGGGACGCAAACTGGATAACCGATCAGGAAAATATGTTCAACGCAATGTTTTACGGACTCGGTTCTGACGGAACTGTTGGTGCAAACAAAAATACAGCTAAAATTATATATAATGAAACAACAAAGAATGTACAGGCTTATTTTGTGTACGATTCTAAAAAATCCGGCTCCATGACTACATCTCATCTGCGTATCGGCGACAGAAAGATAAAAAGCTCATATCTTATACAAAAAGCTGATTTTATAGCCTGCCATCATTTTAGTTTTCTTGAACATTTTAACATACTGGGACCTCTCAAAAAAGGGGGAACATTCCTCCTGAACAGCCAATGCAATACGGAAGATGTATGGGGTAAACTTCCCGAATTTGTCAGGCGACAAATCACCGCCGCGCAAGCGCGGTTCTATACAATAGACGCGGTTAGCATAGCCGAAAAACTGGGGCTGGGTTCCCGTGTAAATATGGCGCTTCAAGCGGCATTCTTTAAAATCAGCGGTATTATTGGTGAAGATACAGCCAAAAAAGCTATAGCCGGAACAGTAATAAAAACCTACGGCAGATACGGTGAAAAAACCGTAGAGATGAACATAAAAGCTATGGAACACGGATTTAATGATATTGAATTGATTAAATATCCGGGGTTTACGGAAAAATCCGGTATGCACGGGGATGCGGGGCAGATCCCTTTTGTAATCAAAAACCGCTGTACTGAAACAAAAGAAGCGCCTGATTTTGTCCGAAATACTATAAGTATGCTTACAGCAAACGAAGGGGATAAGGTCAAAGTTTCCCAAATGCCTGTGGACGGTACATGGCCGGTTTCCACAGCGCGGTATGAGAAACGCAATATAGCAATAAATATACCCGTGTGGAATGAGACAATTTGCACCCAGTGCGCAATGTGCTCGTTTTTATGCCCACACGCGGCTATCAGGCTCAAAATTTACGATGAAGCGCTGCTGAAAAACGCTCCTGCCACATTTAAGAGCGCAGACGCAAAAGGGAAAGAGTTCGCCGGAATGAAAGCAACAATGCAGGTCGCCCCTGAAGACTGCACAGGGTGCGGCGTATGCGTATTCAACTGCCCTGTATCCGGTAGTGATAATGCTTCTGAAAAAGCGATTAATATGCGTCAGCAGATGCCTCTGAGAGGGCAGGAAGCGGAAAATTTTGCATTTTTCCGCTCTATTCCGGAACTGCCCGTAGATAAATACAGTAAAACTACCTTAAAAGGGGTGCAGCTTGCCCCTCACCACTTTGAATTCTCCGGCGCGTGCGCCGGATGCGGAGAAACGCCGTATATAAAACTATTAACACAGCTTTTCGGTGACAGGTTAATCATAGCTAACGCTACAGGCTGTTCATCCATATTTGGCGGTAATCTGCCGACAACACCATACTGCACCCGCGCGGACGGGCGCGGACCCGCATGGGCAAACTCACTTTTTGAAGATAACGCCGAGTTTGGACTGGGAATATCTGTGGCGGCGGAACAACAGGCGGATTATGCAAAACATCTTCTTGCGAAGATCGCTCCGCTGCTTAACAACCCTATTACGGATATGGTAATGTCCGCCAATCCTAAGACACAATCTGAAATAGAAGAACACAGAAAGAATATTGAAACGCTGAAAGCGGCGTCTGTCTGGCTGAATACTCAGGAAGCGGCCGATTTTCTTGCGGTGGCGGATCAGCTTGTTAAGAAATCTGTCTGGATCGTCGGAGGCGATGGCTGGGCTTACGACATTGGCTACGGAGGGCTGGATCATGTTATCGCCGGCGGCGCGGATGTAAATTTACTTGTGCTTGATACCGAGGTTTACTCCAACACCGGCGGTCAGTCATCCAAATCCACTCCTATGGCGGCTAACGCCAAATTCGCATCCAAGGGGAAAATGCTGGAAAAGAAGGATTTGGGTATGATAGCGATGACTTATGGGAGGGTATATGTCGCGCATATATCATTATCCAACGCGGCGCAATGTATAAAAGCATTCTCTGAGGCGGAATCATTCCCCGGACCGTCTCTTATAATAGCCTACAGCCACTGTATAGCGCATGGCATAAATATGACAAAAGGTATTGAGGAGCATAAAAAAGCGATCCGGACAGGGTATTGGCCGCTTTACCGCTTTGATCCGCGACTTATGATTGAAGGCAAAACCCCGCTTCAGATGGACAGCAAGACAATCTCCGGATCGCTTGCGGATTTTATGGATGGGGAAAACCGTTTCCGTATCACAAAGAAAGCCACGCCGGAGCTTTATGAAAAGCTGTCAGAGGAGGCGGATAAAAATTTGAAACGCAGGATCAATGTGCTTAAACAGATAGCTGAAAAGATTGATTTCAGTTAACGCCCAGTTCCCGCGCTTCATAAAAAACATCTCGCTCGCAAAGACGGTCAATGCAATTAAGGAACTGCTGTAAACTGCTTTCTCAGACGGAAGGGAGGGGCTGTGCAGCCCCTCCTTCCTAAAAAGTGAGGAGGTTGAAAAATATGAGACGGATACAATAATATATATTTTATACGCATTGATACATTATGTCAATATTTTATATCTGTACTTGAGATAAAATGACATAATATTTAGTAAGGGGGTATGTTATGGTTTAGTTTTTACACTATGTTGCAGTGAGTTAATGAACGAGAATGAATTGATAAAAGCGGTTGGGGGCAGAATAGCCCAGATGCGGCGTAAAAGAAAGATGACTCAGGAACAGGTCAGCGAAGCTGTCGGGCTTGAAATGGAAAGTGTGTCACGGATAGAAAACGGAGTCACTGCCCCCACATTAAAAAGGCTTTACCAATTTGCTACACTTTTCCAGTGTCCTCTGACAAATTTTTTCCCGCCTGTTAATAACTATAACTATGCCTTCCAGTTTGCGGATATTATAAAAAACCTACGGAAAGACGAGTGTGAATCAATTTTAGTGATTGTATCAGAAATTGCAAATCTGCTGTCAGGGAAAACAAAGAAAAATTTTTAACATAATCTTGCGGCTGAAAAAAATGTCTGCTAAAATTACCTTATGCTGACAAATTTTGATCTGATATGGATACATACAAAAAAACTTGCGGAAAAGATGATCAGCTCAAGAGAAAACCTGATGTCAGAAGAACTTTACGCCAGTTATAGCTCATCTTTTGAACAACTTATGCTGATTGCAGAAAATGAACCTGATACTGTTTCTGAAGAAAAGCTGTCTGATATGCTTATTGCGGCAAAATCTCTGGAAGCCGCTTTTGCCGCGGAGCAGGAGCGGTTACAGGATTCAATAAATGCGGAACGGTTGAAGATACGCGCCCAAAACGCATATTCCACTGCAAAAATCTTTAATGTAAGCGGATATAGTAAAACAACATAATATACTTTATCATTGAATAAGGTTTAATGAAAAATATAACAGATTTCTTAAAATCTCTTATTGACAGAATATTCAACTATTTCGGCTTCAGAATGCGCGCTAAGCTGATAATGCTCTTTGTTGTAATAAAGATTATCCCTCTCATAATTGTGGCGTTTATGGCTTGGCGTCAGACATGGAATCTGGGGGAAGAACTCCGTACTACGACAAACCAGCTTGCCCAGATGGCAAAAAATTCACTGAAAAAGATCGGTAATATCGCCGTAGATAACGCGGTAAACGCGCTGGATGAAAGCGGTCGCGAATATATAGAACGCATCACCACAGATACCGCTAAAAGTGTGGCGAAATTCCTATATTCAATAGACAGCGATATAAACTATCTTGCGTCTGTTGCTCCTGACAGGGAAGAATACAGGCGTTTCGCCGAAATGAAAAAAGGCTTGATAATAAAGCAGGGAAATTGGACCCTTTCGCCGGATAGCCTTACATGGGTGGAAGAGAATGCGCCCGAGCCGGAAGTGTTCAGTGTTCTTTCATCGAACCCGGAAAACAATGAAAATTTTCACTATCTCGAACCGGATAATTTTCAATACGAAAACGTCCCGTTGTTTTACGAGATTACCTTTGTTGATTTAAAAGGGCGTGAGAGAATAAAGGTTACCACATCGCCACTGCTTTCACCTGAATTAAAAGATATTTCTAAAAAGGAAAATACGTTTGTCAAAGCCGAGGATTATTATAAAGAACTTGTAAATCTGAAACCGGGAGAGATATACATATCTGACGTAATAGGCGCTTATGTCGGATCAAAGATAACCGGTGTGTATAACCCATCAAATGCGGAAACGGAGGGAATACCGTTCGAACCGGATAAATCCGCTTACGCCGGCAAAGAAAATCCCTTAGGGAAAAGATTCAAAGGGCTTATCCGATGGGCTGCGCCCGTTGTTGAAAATGGCAAAATCTCAGGCTACGTCACCCTTGCGCTTAACCATGATCATTTAATGGAGTTTACCTCCAAGATTACCCCTACAAATGAGAGGTATATCGAAATCCCTGACGCTTCCGCCGGCAACTACGCCTTTATATGGGATCATAAAGGGCGCTGCATAGTACACCCGCGCCACTCTTCCATTACCGGATATGACCCTGCGACAGGCGATCCGCAAGCGCCGTGGCTGGAAGACAGAATATATAACGAATGGCAGGCAAGCGGGAAAAGATATTCAGAGTTCATAAAAGATGTACCCGTATTTCAGGCACAGTCAAACAGCAAAAACCCCGCTCCGGAACTCACCAAACAAGGGCTTGTGGGTTTGGACTGCCGCTATCTGAACTTTGCGCCCCAGTGCACGGGTTGGTTTGATCTGACACAGTTCGGCGGTTCCGGATCGTTTGTAATTTTATGGGGCGGAT
Source organism: Deferribacteraceae bacterium (assembly GCA_031256375.1). GTDB lineage: Bacteria > Chrysiogenota > Deferribacteres > Deferribacterales > JAISNW01 > JAIRQX01. The sequence continues at coordinate 30,304 of JAIRQX010000100.1, read as the reverse complement.
TGTTGAAACGCAATACTGCTGCTGCAATTCCATATTATACAGGTCAATATGCCGCCTCAAAAAGGGGGTTTGGTTTTGTTACAATAGGCTTCGGTTTAGAGGATTTTCAAAAACCCGCTACAGAGATCGGAAAATCCATTGAAAAGCTTATTGTTTCCACTGACACGCAGCTTAAAAATGAATCTGCCTACGCGCAGCTTTCAATCAGCAAAAATCTTTTAACGACCGCATCTTATCTGATTACTTTTACAGCTATTATGCTGGTTATTGTAATGATTATCGCTATATGGCTTGCGTCCATACTTACCAAATACATAAATATACTTATAGAGGGCATTTCCCGCTTTAAATCCGGTGAACGCCAGTTCAGATTTCACAGCAATCTCAAAGATGAGATGGGAATGCTCGCAAACTCTTTTGATTATATGGCTGACAGTATAGTGGAAAGTTTTAATGGGGGGCTTGTTACCGTTGATATGGAGGGGAAGGTAATCTACGCTAATAACTATATTCTTTCAATGCTCAGATTGTCTTCTCTGAAAGATATTGTGGGTAAACCATACAACGAAATCACGATATACCCCCCTAATTCCAGATATAGCGGTATAGCGAGCCTTATGGCTGAAAAGGAAGCGGAGATGTTATATTATCCGCAAAATGAGCGTTACTATAAAAGCGCGGCAAAAGAGTTTTACGATGAAAACGGCAATAAGATCGGTTACATTCTGACATCAAACGATGTGACTGATTTTGCGCTTAAACAAAAGATGATTGAGGATCAGAAAGCGCTTCTGAACACAGTATTCTCCGCTACTCTGGATATTATCTGGTATAAAGACTTGTCTTTCAGATACCTTGCGGTGAATCCGCGGTTTGCGGCGTTTGTAGGCAAAAATACTGAAGAGATAATAGGCAGCGCGCGCGCGGAGCAATTTTTAAGCCACCCCAACGGTATAAATGAAGAAAATTACCAAAAACTGGACAACTCTGTGCTGCTGGAGCAGCAAACTATTTACACGGAAGACGAGTTTACCTTTGCCGACGGGCATACGGAAACAGTGGAAACCGCCCGTACGCCTGTATTTAGCTTGGACGGCAAACTTATGGGAATTCTTGGCGTATCAAGAGATATATCACGCCGCGCGGCTGTTGAAAAAAAACTTCGCGCAATACAGATAGAACTTCGTGAGGCGGTTGAGGCGGCAATGCACGCTAATATGGCAAAAAGTGAGTTTTTGGCGCGAATGAGCCATGAGATAAGGACCCCCATGAACGCCATTATAGGTATGGTACACATTTCAAAAATGAAACTGCAAAACGGCGCTGAAAACTTTAATGAAATAAAAAACCATGTCAGCCAGATCGAAACTTCTTCAAGGCATCTTTTGGGTCTTTTGAACGATATTTTAGATATATCAAAGATAGAAGCAGGTAAGATTGAACTTTCCGAAGATACGTTTGATCTAGCGGCGCTGGCGGAAGACGTGGCTACTATCATACATCCTAGGTGCGATGAAAAATTAATTAACTTTTATATGGATATAGCCGGGCTGCCTCACAACATATACATAAGCGATCCTATAAGAATAAGGCAGGTGCTTATAAATCTACTGGGTAACGCGGTAAAATTTACACCGAACAGGGGCAATATCTGGTTCTTAATAAAATACACAGGGCATGACGCTGAAAGTGATTTTTTAGAGTTTTCCGTAAAGGATACGGGGATTGGGATAACTGACGAGCAGAAAAGTATTCTTTTCAAACCTTTTGTACAGGGAGGATCCCATATATCTCAAAAATATGGCGGCACCGGTTTAGGTCTTTCTATAAGCAACAGTATAGTCAATCTTTTGAGCGGCAATAGTATTGACCTCAAAAGCTCCCCCGGCGAAGGCAGCACATTTACCTTCACGCTCCGCCTTAAAACCGCGGAAAAGCTTAATTTGCACGAAGAAATACCTGAAATACACGCCACACTGTCAAACGCAAAAAGAATACTTCTTGTTGACGATAATATGATTAACAGGCTTGTATTAAAAGAACAGCTAAAAAGCACAGGTCTTACGGTGGATGAGGCGGAAGACGGAAGTGATGCGGTGAACAAATTTGCCGCATCAGCCGAAGGCGAATACGGGATGATATTTATGGATATTCAGATGCCTAACATGAACGGGTACGAAGCCACGGAAAGAATACGCATTATGGATAGGGCGGATGCAAAGTATGTGCCTATAGTAGCGCTTACCGCAAACGCATTCCAAGAGGATGCAAACGAAGCCATTGCCCACGGCATGACGTCACATATAGCAAAACCTATTGAATATGACAGGCTTATAAAAACTGTGTCAAGATATTTTAAGCAGGATATTTTAAGATAAACACATGATAAAGAATCCATAGCAAAACGACTGTAAAATAAATATATGGGAGAACCTCCATGAAAAATGTATTTCGGAACTGTTTGATTATTGCCGCCATAGCGCTGACGGCGGTGGCATTAACCTCTTGCAAGAGCAGGAGTAATAGCGCCGCTGCTGCGGAAGCCCAAAAAGCTGCACAAGCTGCCGTAGAAGCGGAAACTGCGCGACTGGCAGCCGAAGAAGCTGCGTTACAAGCCGCTATAGAGGCTGCCATCAAAAACAAAGACAGTAACGGCGTAAAACTCTTGGAAAGCATAATATTTGGCGATGGCGCTACTACTAGGTTTGAATACGACTATAAAAACCGTCTCGTAAAAATATCCAATTACCAGGGGGGAGAAACGATGTATGTGCATATGTTTTCTTATCCTGATGGCGACGGTAATATGATTGAATTCAGTACCCCTATGGAAGTAATGGCATCTTTTGGAATAAGCGGGAATTCAACAATAAACGTCAATCACACTTATGCCGATAACGCTCTTACAATTACCCTGAACAAAGACGGTTATCTTGCTAAATATGAAATGCAAAGCTATGATGAACCGGACAACCGGGTTTATACGTTTCAATATCAGGATGGAAATATGATATTAGAAAAATATGACGATAATGTAGCTGAAAGTGTCACAGAATTAAAATATGATGACAAGAAATCGCCGCTTTTAAACTGCGCTTCCCCGAAATGGTTATTGCATTGGTACTTTTTTGATTCCGCCAGGGAGTATTTCGGGCTTAATAATAACGTTACCGAAACAACTACCGCAATTTTTAAGTATGGAGTTAATGCAATAAGAAAAAATGTGTACGAATACGACAGCGACGGATTTCCCATCAAGAGAACTACAACTGAAGTACGGTTTGATCCTGAAGAAACTGCGCAAACAACGGTAACCACTTTCATATATAGTGGTTTATAGAATTATAGCGGTTTCCTATTACATTGACCGTCTTTGCGAGCCAAGCGTTGCAATTCAGTGCAATGTTATACAGCAAAGATGTGACAAAATATGTCGCTATAAAGAATAAAATTAAATAAAAAATTTTTTCAATATAGCAGTTCCATAATACATTAACCGTCTTTGCGAGCGGAATGTTTTTTATGAAGCGTGGCAATCCATGCAAATAAAGGCTTACACTGGATTGCTTCGTCACTGCGTTCCTCGCAAAGACGAGTGGAACTGCTATATTGCGACATATTTTGTCGTTTTGATATGTTACGAACAGGATGCAAATTAACGGGGTTATTATGTCCCTTGATTTTACCGCTATTGATTTTGAAACTGCAACTAAAGCCCATAATTCTGTCTGTCAGGTTGGACTGGTCAGGGTGGAAAACGGTCTTATTGTAAATGAGTACAACGGGCTTATCAGACCGCCGAATAACTATATATGGCGGTGGTTTAGCGAAACCATACACGGCATTTACCCGAAAGATACAGTAAATGCGCCTTCATTTGCTGAAAGTTACCTGAAATGGAAGCATTTTGTTGAAGGGCAAACGCTTGTAGCGCATTTTGCAGCGTTTGATATGAGATGTCTGCGTACTTGCCTGAAAGAGTTTTGCGGTCTGGATATGGAGTTCAAAACTTATTGCACAGTAAAAACATGGAGAGGCGCTTTTGAAAACGCCAAACTTGACACCTGTTGTAAACATCTGGGCATTGAGCTTAAAAAACACCATAACGCGCTGTATGACGCCAGAGCGTGCGCAGAAATATTCCTCGCAGCAATACGCAGCGGCAGGCGTTTAAAAAGCTGATTTAATCGGGAGCGCATTTCATGAGATTGGACAAAATATTTAACCTTTTATATCATTTTCTGACGCACAGGAGGGTGGTTCAGTATAGCAGTTCCACTCGTCATTGCGAGGAACGCAGTGACGAAGCAATCCAGTTTGGGCTTTTACCTGCATGGATTGCCGCGCTTCATAAAAAACATTCCGCTCGTAAATACGGTCTGTGTAATGCGGAACTGTTATAAAATGCTTTAGGAAATTGGAATTATGTAAAATTCTTTAATATTAACGCTTTCCCATTTTTTCCTGTTACGGGTTTCAGGAAAATAGGCTGCGCATGACAATTGCGCCAATGGTAAAGTGTTTATAACGTGTGTAGCGTATAATCCTTTCCTAAAATTCCTGCGGTTTATTTTCATTGTACACTCCAAAATAATATATACTGCAACTCTTAACAATAAATGTATGCTGAATTGCGATTCTATCAATAGATATTAATTTTATCTTTTCGTCATTCTTTTGCTTGCAATCATTAAACAATCTGATTATCGTAACGGAGGCGTATGTTTTTAATATTTCATTTTTAAAATACTATGGCAGTTCCGCTTATCATTGCAAGCAACGCTGTGACGCAGCGATCCATTTGGAGCATTTACATACATGGATTGCCGCGCTTCATAATAAACATTTCGACCGCAAAGATGGTAAATGTTATGCGGAACTGCTATAATTAGGAGAGTAGGTTATGTTTGCAAAAGAAGGGTACTCATTTATAATAGCGGCAGCGGTGATTTTAATCATTATAGCCATTCTGCCAAAAAAGTTTCTGGTTTTTATTTTTTTTCTGATTCTGGCGTTAATGCTGTGGTTTTTTAGAGACCCGGCGAGGCTTACCCCAGGTGATGAAGATGTTGTTGTTTCAGCGGCAGATGGTAAAATAGTGGAAATTTCCGAAAGTTTCCTGAACGGTCGCAAATATAAAAAAATAAGCGTATTCATGAACCTTTTCAGTGTCCATGTTAACCGCGCGCCCTACGGAGGTACGATAACCGATGTGCGACATATCAACGGCGGATTTGTTAACGCTGCCAAATCAGAAGCGTCCACACGCAATGAACGCAATGAAATTTATATCAACACCCCGCACGGAGAGATTGTCGCTGTGCAGATAGCGGGACTTGTCGCAAGACGCACGGTTTCTTATGTTGAAAAAGGTGACAGCGTTGCAAAAGGGGACAGAATAGGGATGATTAAGTTCTCTTCCCGCGTGGATCATTATCTGCCTGAGAATGCGACCGTTGAAGTAGAAATGGGCGATAAAGTTACCGCCGGCGTATCTGTTATCGCTACAATGCCATAGGATATAAATATGCGGAAACTATTTATTACAATATTTTTAATTACACAATTTACCGCCTCTGCGCTTGCAGCGGATAAAAACACAACGCCGCAGCTTGACACTTTTCTGAAACTGAAAACATTTTATGCTGAATTTGTTCAGGAAAATTACTATCCAGGGATGGATAACTTCACCTATAAAGGTAAAGTTTATATCATACGTTCAGAAAAGGCGCTGTGGGACTATGAAAACCCTGTTGAATACTACCTTTTGGAGCCCGGTAAGATTACACATTACAGCCAGTCTTTAAAACAGCTTATAAAGATAAAAACCGACAACCGCAGCGCCTCCGATCCCACAGGAATCCTTCTGGGAATATTTTTGGACAGCTCTAAGATTAAGGAGCAATTCAGCATATCAGAAAAGGGGAATACAATTACTCTAGTCCCACATTCCGGTCTGGGTCTTGAAAATATTGTAATCACTATGAATAAAAACATTGTTGAAGAGGTATTTTCAAAAGACAGCGCCGGCAGCACAATAACCGTAAAATTTTCAAATGTTAAACAGAACCAGTCTATAAATTCCTCACTGTTTCAGAAAAATTTACCCGAAGGAACAGAAATATTTGAACAGTAACTCAAGAGATCTTCAAATTGCAGCAATTACACTGCGCGGCTTAAAAAGAGTTCAGGAACAAAAGTTACGTGAAATTGTACGTGTCCGCGGTACCCTGAACGGAATTTTAGATATGCCTTTTGAAGAGCTTATAAGTCTCGGGTTTGATCTTGCCGCGGCGGAAGCGATAATTAACGCCGATACATCTTTTGCCGAAAAAGAGTTGAACGAACTGGAGTCTATGGGCGGCAGACTGCTGCTTCCTGAAAACTCGGATTATCCGGCAATTCTCAAAGAGATATACGATCCTCCACTGTTTTTATATGTACTTGGATATGCCGGATGCCTTAATGATTTATGTATAGCCGTTGTGGGCGCGCGCAAGGTAAGCCGCAGCGGGGAAGATATGGCGTTTAAACTCGCAAACGGTTTAGCAGAGTGCGGAGTAGCAGTGGCAAGCGGTTTGGCTTACGGAGCAGATATAAGCGCGCATTTAGGCGCTCTAAGCGCAGATGGTTCAACCATTGCCGTTTTGGGGAGCGGACTAAAAAATATTTATCCGGGAAATCATTCAAAATATATAAGCGATATTTGCCGCAAAGGCTGTCTGATCACCGAATATAGCCTATATGTGGAACCTAAAAGTTATAATTTCCCGAAACGAAACCGTATTATCAGCGGCATAAGCCGCGGCGTGGTTATTGTTGAGGCATCCGGACGCAGCGGATCCCTGATTACCGGTCGTCTTGCGCTGGAACAGGGGCGCGATCTTTTTGCCGTCCCTATATCTCCGCTTGCCGCCAACAACGCCGCCAACAGCCTGATAAAGGGCGGCGCTATACTGGTTCAGACGCACCATGACATAATACAGGAGTATTCTCATATCATAAAACCGGCAGATGTATGTAACTGCAAACAAAAACCGGAGTTTGACACACCTGAACAGGAAAATGTGTGGGATGAGATAAGCATTGAGCCTTTGACTGCTGATGAACTTGTAATAAGCACAGGCATTGATTATACGAAACTTACAACGATTCTCTTCAGTATGGAACTAGAAGGGAAGATAAAAAAAACGGGCAATGGCAGATATACCCCCTCATAAAATATTTCAATTTTGTGTACAGGAAATTATATGCAAAAATGCGCTTAACAGACTTAATTCAAGCTGGCTTCCGTACAAATGGGATCTTAACCTTTACCGAGGCTGCGGGCATGGATGCAAATACTGTTTTGCCGTCTACACCCACTATTGATGAAAAAAAAAGAAGGTTAATTGAACCTTCAGCATCTTCATCAGAGGAAAGATTCAGATTGCTTAAAGAGTTTGGTAAAACAAACGCATCAATAGGTCTGCACTGTATGCCTATTATACCATATATTACAGATAATGCGGAAGAGCTCGATGAACTGTTGCGCAGGGGGAAGGAGGCCGGAATACATTATCTCCTTAACGCTACATTAAATCTTAGAAGCAGTACAAGAAAAGTTTTTTTTGCCTTTATAAGACGGGAATATCCGCATCTTAACGGCAAACTTCTGACGCTCTATAAAAATGATATGTATGCCAATGAATACTACCGCCTGAATCTGCGAAAAATAATGGCGGAACTGAAAGAAAAACACTCATTAACGGATAGTCACAAAGTAACAATAAAAACCCCGCGGCAGATGACTATCGAAGATTTTATGGAGTTATAGCATTTCTGCCATTTTCTCGCGTTCTACTGGAACGGAGTTATGAATATAATAATTCCACTATAGATTAAGAAGTTTCAAGCGGCTATAGAGGTTGAAACGAGCGGCAGTTTAACTGCTTTTAAAATCTGAGAATCGCAGGGGCGACCGCTGGTCGCCCGATATAAAAGAACCGTTGAATACTGTAAGTTTACGTTTTATATTTGCCGGCAACGTTAATTCTGATAATTTCCTTCATCAGTTTTGCTTCAGCAGTTGTAAAATCAATGTTGTCTTTCTGGCGGGCATCTTCAACATCTTTTTCGGCTACAAGTTTGCGGCGTAAAACTTCGCTTACATTGATTTCCCTGCCGAGTTCAGCGCCATCCGCTAGTACCGTCACTTTATTATCAACCACTTCCATAAAACCGCCGTCCAGCGCAACATACTCCACATTATCGCCTATATAAAACCTAAATTCCCCCGAACGCAAAGAACAGATAAACGCCGTGTGCTCCGGTAATATACCGAGATCCCCTTCAGAACCCGGAGCGTACACCTCATCAACTTCAGATCTCACAAGCAGACGTTCGGGTGAAACAAGCTCCAAAAAAAGCTTTCCAGACATATTATATTCCTTGTTTCATTTTTTCGGCATTGGCAAACACTTCTTCTATCGCGCCGCACATAAAGAACGCCTGTTCCGGCAGATTGTCACATTCCCCTTTAAGGATCATGTTAAACCCTTTTATAGTTTCTTTAAGGGGCACATACTTCCCCGGAGTTCCCGTAAACTGCTCAGCGACATGGAACGGCTGAGAAAGGAAACGCTGAATCTTCCGTGCGCGGGAAACCGTAAGCCTGTCTTCTTCGGACAACTCTTCCATACCAAGAATCGCAATAATGTCCTGTAGCTCTTTATATCTCTGAAGCACTGCCTGAACGTTACGCGCTGTGGAATAATGCTCTTCGCCGACTATATTCGGATCAAGAATCCTTGATGTGGAATCAAGCGGGTCAACGGCAGGATAGATACCCAATTCTGAAATGGCGCGGGAAAGCGTCGTTGTGGCGTCAAGGTGGGCAAATGTTGTTGCAGGGGCAGGGTCTGTCAGGTCGTCCGCCGGTACATAAACAGCCTGAACGGAAGTAATGGAACCTTTTTTCGTTGATGTGATACGTTCCTGCAATTCTCCCATCTCAGTGCCGAGAGTTGGCTGATAACCGACAGCAGACGGCATACGACCAAGAAGCGCCGAAACTTCTGAACCCGCCTGAGTGAAACGGAATATGTTGTCAACAAACAGAAGAACATCAAGCCCCTGATCGCGGAAATGCTCGGCAACAGTAAGACCGGTAAGTCCGACCCGCATACGCGCGCCGGGCGGCTCATTCATCTGCCCATAAACTAGCGCGACTTTATCAAGTACGTTTGATTCTTTCATTTCATTATAGAGATCGTTCCCTTCGCGGGTACGCTCTCCGACACCAGCCACAACTGAATAGCCGCCGTATTGTTTAGCGATGTTGTTTATAAGCTCCATCATAACAACGGTTTTGCCGACACCTGCGCCGCCAAACAAGCCCGTTTTGCCGCCTTTTGTGTATGGCTCTAGCAAATCCACAACCTTTATTCCGGTTTCAAGCATCTCAACGGATGTTTCCTGATCTTCAAGCAACGGCGTAGGCTGATGGATAGAACGGAGCGATTCCCCTTGAATAGGACCGGCATCATCCGTAGGATCGCCTGTAACGTTCATAATACGTCCCAAAACGCCCTTTCCAACAGGCACCGAAATCGGAGCGCCTGTATTGATAACTTCCATTCCTCTTACCAAGCCGTCAGTGGTGGTCATAGCGACCGCTCTCACCGTGTCTTCCCCAAGATGCTGCGCCACTTCGCAAATTACTTTGCGTTTTTGAGCTTTATCCTCAATTGAAAGAGCGGTAAAGATTTCGGGCAATCCCCCTTTCTCAAACTTAGCATCAACAACAGGTCCTATAACTTGCACAACTTTGCCAATGTTTCCCGCCATCTATGTATCTCCTAATAAAAAATTTTATCTATAATCTCAGTAAAAAGTAACTTCCCCTAACTTTATTCTGTAACTTACCATACCTGTAGCAGTAAAATTAATAGTTTTACTACGACCATAGTGAAAGGTCATTTTAGTAGTTGTTCCACTGTATAAAGCTCCCCCGCAAGCGTAATAGCCACAGACAATGGTCTGTAATTCAGATGTCGAATCATAGTCTGCCGTTCTAGGATAACTTATATTTATCAAGTTAGGACTATCATTGATGAAATAAGCAACACATGAGCTAGAGCGAGACTGAGAATCCTCATCTTGAATATCCTCCTGAATACAATCAATGGTAACAGCTCCGGAATCACTTCCTACAGAAGTTTCAGCCGATGAATCATCGCCACACCCAATCAAAAATAAGTATGTCAGAATCATCTTCACAATTAAAACTTTCCTTAACGTATAAAAGTAACCCATAAAATATTATTTCGGTCTCTTTTTTAACTTCGTTACCGTTTTGCTACTTCAACGCTTCCGCGCCGTTTACTATATCCAGCAAATCTTTTGTAATCGCAGCCTGACGCGCCTTGTTATAGTTAAGTGTAAGTTTTTTTACCATATCGTCAGCGCTGCGGGTTGCGTTATCCATTGCCACCATCCGCGCTCCGTGTTCTCCCGCCGCTGATTCCAGCAACTTATGATATATGGAAAATGTTACATACCGCGGTAATATTTGCGCCAGAAGTTCCGCAGGCTTCGGTTCAAAAAGGTAATCCCTCTGAGTTTCACTCCCCTCAAATGATAACGGCATAATCTTTTCTGTCTTAGGATACTGAACCGACACAGAGCGGAATTCGTTATATATCAGATAAAGCTCATCATACTTCTCTTTCATAAAAGAGTCCGTTACGCTGTCACTTATACGTTTAGCCGTATCATACGATATTTTGCCGCCCAGAGACGTCCATTTCTCAATAATTTCATGCGGTTGTTTTTTAAAATAATCGTAAGCGTTCTTTCCGACTATAAATAACTTCAGCGTTTTTCCGGGATGTTCCTCTCTAAATCTGGTAGCCATACGAACAACGTTAGAGTTAAAAGCCCCGCAAAGTCCTCTGTCTGAGTTGATAAGAAGGAGAGCTATATTTTTTACCTCTTTCCTCGCAATCATATAAGGATGGGGTTCATTATCACCGCTGAGTCCCGAAAGGTGTACAGCAACTTCTTTAATCTTCGCCGCATAAGGGTTTGTCGCTTGCATCGCCTCGTTTGCGCGCCTCATTTTCGCAGCGGAAACCATCTTCATTGCCTTAGTGACCTTCTGCGTATTCTTTACTGAAACTATCTGGCGCTTAATATTTTTTGTTCCGGCCATATCCGCCTCAATTTTTTATCATGGTAAATACAAATTACTCTGCAAACTGTTTTTTAAATTCAGTCAACGCTGATTTCATCTTTGCGGCAAGCTCGTCTGAAATAGCCTTCTTATTTGTAATCTCTGACAATATATCCGGTTTGTTTGCTGTCAGATAGCCGATATATTCCTGCTCAAATTTGGCAATATATTTAAGCGGTACATCATCTAAGAATCCGTTGATACCGGCAAAAAGTATGGCAATCTGATTATGGACAGACACGGGTTTATATTGAGGCTGCTTAAGAAGTTCCATAAGACGGCTACCCCTTGTAAGCTGCGCCTGTGTGGCAGAATCCAGATCACTCCCGAACTGAGCAAAAGCCGCCATAGCGCGGTATTGGGCAAGATCAAGACGCAACCGCCCTGAAACCTGCTTCATAGCTTTAATTTGCGCGCTACCACCCACCCGCGAAACAGATATCCCAGCATTTACCGCCGGGCGGAAACCGCTGAAAAAGAGGTCTGTTTCAAGGAATATCTGTCCGTCAGTAATGGAGATAACGTTTGTAGGTATGTACGCAGATACGTCACCCGCCTGAGTTTCAATTATAGGAAGGGCAGTAAGCGAACCCCCGCCCAACTCGTCACTTAATTTAGCGGCGCGCTCAAGAAGGCGTGAATGAAGATAAAATACATCACCCGGATAAGCCTCCCTGCCGGGCGGGCGGCGGAGCAGAAGGGACATCTGCCTGTATGCAGTAGCATGTTTTGAAAGATCATCGTATATGAGCAGGGCGTGCTTCCCGTTGTCACGGAAATATTCCCCCATCGTACAACCCGCCAGCGGCGCGATAAACTGTAATGGCGCAGATTCGCTGGCTGTAGCCGCCACAACTATCGTATATTCCATAGCCCCGTATTTTTCAAGTGTTTCCACTACGTTGGCAACAGTGGATCTTTTCTGTCCGACCGCAACGTAAACACAGATCATGTTCTGACCTTTCTGATTAATAATTGTGTCCACCGCAACGGCAGTTTTTCCGGTCTGGCGGTCTCCTATTATAAGCTCCCTCTGTCCGCGCCCAATCGGAATCATAGAGTCAATAGCCTTGATACCTGTCTGAACCGGCTCATAAACAGAGCGGCGGGAAAGGATACCGGGAGCGATCTTTTCAATAACATCCATCTTTGCGGCTTTTATAGGTCCTTTACCGTCAATCGGTTCACCGAGAGGCGAAACCACACGCCCTATAAGAGCTTCGCCTACGGGAACAGACGCTATGCGCCCTGTGCGTTTAACCGTTTCCCCCTCTTTGATGTGGTCGTAATTACCAAGAATAACTACGCCAACACTCTCTTCCTCAAGGTTAAGAACCATGCCGAAAGTATCATGAGGAAACTCCACAAGTTCCCCTGCCATAATGTTATCAAGTCCGTAAATTTTGGCTATACCGTCGCCCGCGCTAATCACGGTGCCTATTTCCGCCATTTCTACTTTCTGATCAAAATTCTTGATCTGATCCCGTATAATCTGGCTGATTTCATCGGCTTTAATCTGCATAAAGCGTAACTCTCCTTATATATGTGCTATTTTGCAATCTGATTTTTAAGAGCTTCCAGCCGCCCTTTAACACTCATATCATAAAGCGTGTTCCCTATCAATATACGCATTCCGCCCAAAAGCGCACTGTCCACCGACTCTTTAAGAATCACCTTTTTCTTGGTCAACGCGGAAAGACGTTCTATCAGAGCAGTTCTGATGTAATCCTCCGCTGATGAGGCATAACTGACATAAACCTCCATCTCGCCCCTTTCCTCACTTATACGTTTGTTAATTGCCAGCGCTGTTTCTGAAAGAATATCCAGACGTTTATTTTTGGTCAGCGCCACAAGAAACGCATAAGTAAGACGGTTTATTTTGCCTGATTTGCCTATGGCATTAATCACATTTAACTTATCAGCGGTTGAAATAACAATGCTGTTTAAGAACGCCTCAAAATCTTTGTTCTGTTCGGTAAGGTCTTTTAATTGACGCAGATCCTGAACAACCTCATTAACAAGACCTGCCGTTTTTGCCTCTTCATATAGCGCGTTGGCATATCTGGAAGCAATTATCATGTTTTTCACAGGCTACTCTCCGATCTTACTGATATTATCTGACATAAATTTTTGTCTTGTTTCATTATCGGTGTTTGCAAAAATCTGTTTCTCCGCCTCGGCAATAGCGCTGAGCATAACCTCTTTACGGATGTCGGTTTTTGCCTTTTCAGCCTCGGCAGCGATGGTTCTGCGCGCCATCTCTTTATACTTGACAACCGCCTTTTCAGCGTCCGCGATCATAGTCTCAGCCTCTTTTTCTGCGGCGTTGCGCGCGGCGGCTTTCATATTGTCAAGCTCTTTCCCCATGTCCGCAATTTTCCCCGTATAGTCAGCAAGCTCCTGAACAGCCGCTTTACAGGCGACTTCCGCATCATCTATCTCTTTTTGTACTCTTAAACCGTTTGATGAAAGTCCGTCTCTAATACGGTCTTTCAAAATTTTCCACATCAGTGTGACAAATACCGCAAACACCAATACCCGCCAAAGAAGTCCGCTAAGGCTTGCGCCATGTCCTTCTTCAGAGGCAAAAACCATTGCGGGCGCTAATAGTAACGGTAACGCATAAAAAAAATAACGAAAACTCACAACCCCACCCCGCCTTTATTTTGTAACCATCTGAACAATCTGACCCATAATTCCACTAATTTCAGCTTTTAAGTTATTTCTGGCAACGTTGGCTTCTTCAGCAATTTGCTTCTTGGAATTGGCAAGCTCCGCGCTGTTTTCCGATTTAACCTTATCAAACATAGCCTGAGTACGCGCCTGCGCATCAGAACGAAGCTGGTTTTGATATGCGCTGATCTCTTTAAGAGTGGCTTTGAACTTCTCGTCATACTCCTGCGATTTCTGCTCAATAGCTGCATGGCTGGCTTTTGTCCTGTCTTTCAGCAAATCAGTTTTCCGCTCGCGTATCACCATGGTTGTGCGGATAGGTTTCACAATAAGAAAATTAACTATTAGTACGATCACCAGGAATTGAACGATCTGAAACAAAATTGTATAATCTATACCTACATGGACCACACCTGCCTCCTGAAAAAGGTTGCCGCATTTTGTACGCCATAACCCTTAAACTGCGGATAAAATGCAGCTTGCGTTTAGACGTTATTACTGTACAAATATAAAAAAAGTTTGTCAATAATAAGTTTCATAAATTTGCCATATAAATCTTGAAAAATTTAACTGCCGTATTATCCGCCGAGATCCTCGCTGACTTTAACGCTAACTATTTCCTGATAACAAAGGAAGCAAGATTCTACATGAGCTTTTTCAGGCGCTTTTGTAAACGCGCTTACGGTCGGCGTTATAATTAATCCTGCAAGCATAGCGAATGCCCCCGCGTTAATAGGTGATTGCAGAAGTTGCGGAAAAAAGCCTCTGAAAAAAATATTAAGGGTCATAAAAACAGCGCTGAAAATAAAACAGCACCAGACAGAAGCGTTGCTCACACGTTTCCAGTAAAGACTGTATAGAAACGGCGCGAGGAAGGAACCCGCCAACGCTCCCCATGAAATGCCCATAAGCTGCGCGATAAAGGTAATGCCACCCTTATATTGTATAGTGGCTATTACAGAAGAGATAAAAATAAACACAACAATCAATAGACGGACAGTCAGAAGCTGAGTTTTCTCATTCATTTTCTTTATAATATTGCCTTTCAAAAAATCCAGTGTAAAGGTTGAAGCTGAAGTCATAACCAAAGCGGAGAGTGTGGACATTGACGCAGACAGCACTAAAATTACGACTATTCCGATCAGCGCCGAAGGTAATCCTGAAAGTATTGTAGGCATAACTGAATCAAAACCATTTGCTTTCACATTGATTACATCTGAATAAAGGCGACCGAAACTGCCGAGAAAATAGCAGCCGCCGGCAATAACAGTAGCGAATATTGTGGAGATTACCGTACCTTTGAAAATAGCCTTTTCTGATTTTATAGAGTAAAATTTCTGAACCATTTGCGGTAGCCCCCATGTACCAAGCGATGTCAGGATTATTACACCCAAAAGGGCTATCGGATCCGGACCAAAAAAGGATGTAAATATTCCGGGCGTTGATGACACGGCAGTGTCCTCAACGCGGGCAAGCGCGTTAATAGCTTCCGTAAAACCGCCGTTGTTTTTTAAAACCGTAGCAATAACCGCGGTTATACCAACCAACATAATAATACCCTGTATAAAGTCGTTGACTGCAGTCGCAAAATATCCTCCGGCAATTACATATAATCCGGTCAGAATTGCCATAACCACAATACAGACTGTAAAATCTATGCCGAAAGCCATGGCGAAAAGGCGGGAAAGTCCGTTATACAACGAAGCTGTGTACGGAATAAGAAAGATGAAGATAATAATTGACGCGCCGATTTTAATAGTGTTAGAAGCAAACCGTGAGCCAAAAAATTCAGGCATTGTGGCGCTGTTTAAATGATGGGACATAAGCCGTGTACGCCTTCCGAGTATTACCCACGGCAAAAGTGAACCAATAAAAGCGTTTCCCAGACCAATCCAAGTGGCTGCCGTACCAAATTTCCAACCGAACTGCCCCGCATACCCTACAAAAACCACAGCGGAAAAATAAGACGTCCCGTAAGCGAAAGCGGTCAGCCACGGTCCTACAGAACGCCCCGCCAATACAAACCCGTTAATATCAGTTGCCCGTTTGCGGAAATAAAAGCCTATGAAAATTGTAACCGTAAAAAAAGCCAGAAGCAAAAACAGTTTTATAAACATTATAAATATACCGTCCTAAATCATTATAAAAAATCATACGAAGATATATTATTCCGGACTACTCAGCAAGCTAATAATAATTATTTCCGCAGTTGTAGTATAAATAGCCTTGCCGATCCTGTTTTAATCTGCTACTATTACTTCTATGAGGCACATTGTTTGGGCGCCATGGCGCGGAACATATATAACCGGAGAAAAACCGGTATCCGCCTGTGTTTTCTGTGATATATTCAAAAGCCCTGATGATAAAAACAATTATCTGCTTTACCGCGGTAATCACACTTTTATTATTATGAACCTGTATCCCTATAACAACGGACATCTAATGATTGTTCCCATACGCCACACAGCGGATATACTAACGCTTGACAAAAATGAGTTTGAAGAAACTACTGTTCTGATGCGCCGTTCAATAAAAGCTATAAAGGAAACAATGAGCGCGGAAGGGTTTAATGTGGGATATAATCTTGGTTCAGCAGCGGGCGCAGGGATAGATGCCCACATTCACTTGCATATCGTACCGCGCTGGAACGGCGACACAAACTTTATGCCGGTGATATCGGAAACAAAAGTTATATCTGAACACATAACCGACACTTATAACAAGCTGGCAAAATTTTTTTGTATAATGGAGGGTTTATGAATTACGTCTATAAAACGGTAAAAGTAATTATACTTATATATATAGCGTTATTTGTGATTAGTAACTTCCAGGAAGTTGAAATAACGCTGATACCAAGATACGTAAAATATACAATGCCCCTTTTTCTGCCTATTATGGTTTCACTGTTTGTAGGCGGGCTTGTTACGGCTATCGGCGGTTCAGTGGAGCGTATGCGTCTGAAAAACGATCTGAAAACCGCCGTTAAGGATCTTAAACGCACGGAAGAGGAAAATAACAGACTGCGCGCGTCAGTAGTGGTTAATGACAATAATTTAAAAAAGGATAACTGATTTTATGTCATATCCAACCTTTTTGGTTCTATTGGTTCTGGCGGCTGTGTTAATAATTTTGGCAAAGAAGTTTTTCCGCAGAGACCGTTTTTTAAAAGACGAAATAAAAGAGGAGAAACCGTCCACAGCCAAAGCCTGCTACTATCTGACCGACGGACGCCGCAGTGAAGCTATGGAGGAGTTTAAACAAGTTATCCTCAAAGGGGATGCTGTTCCGGAAGCATATATAATGCTGAGCGCACTGAACAGGCTTCAGGGGAATCTTGATAAAGCCGTGTATTTCTGCGAAGAAGCGCTACTCTGGCACGAAAACGGGGATGAAATTATCAGCACAGCTTTAAATGAACTGGCTAAGAATTATTTAATAGCCGGAAAAGCCTACAACGCGCAAAATTGTCTGCTGAAATTATCTAAAAAATTTCATAATCTCCCTGCCGTAAATCTTATAAATGCTGAAATATGCAAAGAAAAAGAGGATTTTGAAACTGCGGGGCGTTGCTATTCCAAATATGAAACATTGTCAGGCAAAGAGTACGGCAGTATTGTAAACGAAATGTATATACGCCATCTGAAAAACACAAAAGACAACGCACACAGGATAAAAACTTTTCGCAGCTTAATAAAAAAATATCCCGAATGCGGAAACGTCAGATTTGCCCTTGCGACCGCCCTTTTTGAAGACGGTAAAAACGAACAGGGGTTAAGTGAAATCAAAGCAATTATTGCAAATGATCTAATTAAAACAAAAGAAGAAATGCTTGAGCTTGAAAATATTTTTTACAGATACAGCACTATAGATGAACTTTTCCACATTATGTCTTCTAAAATAGCTTTAGAAAGTGAAAACCCCATACCATATCTTTTTGTATCATCCTACTACGGCAAAAAAAACGATACGACGTCCGCGCAGGAAGTATTAAAAGCGTACATTCTGCAATTCCAGCCCAAAGCAATAATTGTTAAGGCTTATGTCAAACTGGCGAATGATCCTATTCTGTCAAGGCTTTTGCGCGTAAACAACATTTACCGGTGCGGTTTATGCAACGTAGAACTGGGCGATTACACAGCCGTTTGCCCTAGCTGCGGAAATGTTGACTCGCTTAATTACCAATAATATATGCCAAAACCGCATTGCGCAAAAGATTTGCCGAAATCCGAAAAATCAGCGCAGGATACGCCTATGATGGTGCAGTTTAACGCTATCAAGGAACGATACCCTGATACAATACTTTTTTTCCGTATGGGCGATTTTTATGAAATGTTCAACGACGATGCCTGTACTGCTTCAAAAATACTCGGGATAGCGCTTACAAGCCGGAATAAACAATCAGAAAAAAAGATTCCCATGTGCGGGGTGCCTCACCACTCACATAAACAGTACCTGCTTAAGCTGATAAAAGCAGGGTATAAGGTAGCTATATGCGATCAGTTGGAAGACCCTGCGCTTGCAAGCGGCATAGTCAAACGCGGCGTCACAAGGATAGTTTCCCCGGGAACTATGATAGACGAAGATGAGTTGTCTGACACATCCAATAACTTTCTTCTGGCAGTTTATTCTCATAACGATTCATATTTTACTGCCGCCGCGGACATATCAACAGGCGAGCTTTATCTTGCGAGAGCTGACGCATCAGGTTTACCGGAAATTATCGGATCATTTTCGCCCAAAGAGATAATCTGCTCTGCCCCCGTGCGGTTAAATCACGGAAATGTAGTGCAGCGCGCCGCAAAATCACCCGCAAAAGCTGCGGCTGTTGTCTGCGAAAATTATAAGCTGCTTTCCCCTACCCATCTTGGTATTCAGAATGAGCATTTTTTTGTGCCGATGGAGATGATTTTCAGCTATATTTCAGACGCAATGCTGCAAATATCATTCCGCCGTCCGGCGCTGTTAGCGGGTCCGGATATTCTTATGCTGGATCAGACGGCGGCGCGCACGCTTGAGATTACTGAAAGTATCTCAGATAATGGAGATACCCTTTTTTCAGCGCTGAATTACACATCAACTGCAATGGGCGCGCGGCTTCTGCGCTGGTGGCTAACCCACCCCAGCGGACGTATTGATGTTATAACTGCGCGTCAGAATATTATAGAATTTTTTGTTACAGAATGGCGTTTGACACAGGAGCTGAAAAAATTACTCACACCGCTGTACGATATTGAAAGGATAGCCAGCCGCGCCGCATCAAGACGGGTTTCCCCGAAAGAGCTTATATGCCTGCGGGATTCCCTGAAAGAGCTTCCGCGTATCGCTGATATACTTGAAAGCGCCGAAAACAAAGACATTACAGATATTTGCGCCTCTCTTCACAACTGCGAACCGATAGCCAACCTTATCGAGCAGTCAATTGCCGATGAACCTTCGGCGGCGCTGAAAGAGGGAGGGATTATCCGTGAAGGGTATAACAAAACGGCGGACGAATTAAGGCATATAAAAAACAACGGCAGGCAAATGATCGCTGCGCTGGAGGCAAAACTTAAAAGTTCCACTGGGATAAACCAGCTTAGAATCTCATACAACAAAGTGTTCGGGTATTATATAGAGGTGTCTAAAAGTAATCTGGGTAAAATCCCCGATTATTTTGAACGTCAGCAGACCCTTGTAAACGCCGAACGGTTTGTGACCCCAGAACTTAAAAATATGGAAAGCGCCATATTAAGTGCGGAAGAACGGATCAACGTTCTGGAATATGAACTTTACTGCCATATACGCGACATGATTGCCGAAAATGCTGATATGCTACGCGATACAGCAAAAGACACCGCCTTGATTGACGTATATATCAGTCTTGCGCACGCTGCTGTGATAAGGGGTTATGTACGTCCGGTTATTGACGATTCCGGCGAAATAGAGGTGGCGGACGCGCGGCACCCTGTAGTGGAAGCAAAGGGCAATGACATTTTTATCCCGAACGATATAAAACTAAATACCTCTGACAGCCGTTTGAGCATAATAACAGGTCCGAATATGTCAGGAAAAAGCACATATATACGCAGCGTAGCGCTGGTTGTTTTAATGGCGCATACCGGTTCGTTTGTACCGGCTGCCGCCGCCCGGATTGGCATTGTGGACAGAATTTTCACCCGCGTAGGCGCAAGTGACAATATCTCCCGCGGTGAATCTACTTTTATGGTTGAAATGGTGGAAACGGCAAACATACTGGCGCACGCTACGCCAAAATCTCTTATAATCCTTGATGAAATAGGCAGAGGGACATCAACGTTTGACGGGGTATCTATCGCATGGGCTGTTTCGGAACATATTTTAAACGCAGTCAAAGCTAAAACGCTTTTTGCCACTCATTACCATGAACTCACAGAGATTGCTTCCCGCGATTGCGGCGCTAAAAATTATACCATTTCTGTGGAAGAGAAAAACGAAGAGATTATATTCATGCGGAAAATTATCCCCGGTACAGCGGATAAAAGCTATGGAATATATGTAGCGCAGCTTGCAGGGCTGCCTGAAACCGTTACAAGTAGGGCAAAAGAGGTGCTGGAAAATCTGGAAGAGCCTGTAAGCGGCGGCAATACGAACAAAAACAGCCCGCATCATAATAAAACCAAAGAGATTGTGGTAAAACAGATTCTTATATTTGATGAGGACCATCCGGCTATAACCCGTCTGAAAAATCTGGACATAAGCGGTGTAACGCCAATAGACGCCATAAAAATAATATCGGAACTTAAAGAGTCAGTAAATGAATAGTATTAAAACAGTTTTTAATGTATTTACGCTGCTTATGGGCAGAATCCCTGTCTGGGCGCTTTTTACAGCTTTTTTTACCAAAAAGGGGTTTACTTTTGGGGCATTTGCCGCTTTTTTATTTGCCGCGGCAATTGCAAAAGGGTTTTTGTACGCTTATGAGTATAACAAAGGGCAGATTTTTTCCGTTATATACTCATTATGGCGCATCATTGCCCGTCCGGCGCTAATGGTAGTTTTAGCGGCAATAACTTTTTTCGGACTTCAATACGCTATTTTCGCCGGAACCCAAACGGATTTTATAATAATTCTATCAGCTTTCGCCTGTTTTATAATAAGTTACGCGCTGGGGATATTTATAAAAAAACCTGTCCCCCAGACAAGAAATGTTTTGCTGAAAAGGCAGTTCCCGTTTAATTTGGTTATAACCCTCCTGTGGATTTATGCCATCTTTCAGCCGGACGGTGAAACAGCGGCATTATGCGCTCTATTATTAATCTGTGTGTTTGAATACACGAGCGTTTATGAAATATTTCCGGAGGAACAGGTTTTATGAAACTCCACGTTCTTTCCAGCGGTTCAAGCGGGAATTCTTACTGCGCGGAAACGGACACTGATATGTTTTTTGTTGATATAGGCGTAAGTACGGCAAATGTAAAAAAATATCTTGGTTCTGCCGCTGCCGGCAAAACTATATCCCTGTTTGTCACCCATGAGCATGTTGATCACATAAAGGGGATAACGCCGTTTATAAACGCTTTCCGCCCGAAAATATATACATCCGCCGGTACAGCGGAATATCTTGCGCGTATGAGGAATGTTCCGCGGGAGCTTCTTTTCCCGTTGGCTACGGATGTATATTACAATATGGATTCTTTCGCAATAACGCCGTTTAATGTTTCACACGATGCTGAAGAGCCGTTTGGCTGTAAACTGATGACTTCATGCGGAAATATAGGCTTCCTTACCGATATCGGATGTGTCACGCAGGAGCAGCTCACGTATATGGAAGATGTGGATGTTCTTGTGCTGGAGGCAAATCATGACGAACATCTTTTGAAAAAGAGCAGATACCCGCAGGATTTAAAAAAACGTATAGCGTCACATAAAGGACATCTTTCCAATAACGCCGCCGCGGCTGTCGTTACCGCACTGCACGGCGGCAGACTGAATCACTGCCTGTTTGCTCATGTAAGCGAAGAAAACAACGATTATAGAATTTTAGAAGAGCTTGGTATATTCTGCAAAGAGCAGTTCGGAGTTAACATCAGTGTACTGCGGCAAAAAAACTACACCAGCTACGAAGTTTTTCAAACCGTTAGGGGCGGCAGTTGTGTATAGCGGTAAAAAAAGTGCGGATGGGGCGGTGCATAAGAGTGACACTGTTTTAAAAAAATGCCCTTTTATATGACAGAAAAAGGAAATATTCGCGCTGTAGATGGAGAAAACACGGTTTTTCCACCCGGGCGCAAATCGGTTACCCTTATAACCGGCGGTCACGGTTCGGGTAAAACCGCTATGGCGCTGAAACTGGCGGCAGGGTATTCTGATAAGCTCTATATTGCCACCGCCGAACCTATAGACAGTGAAATGTGTCAAAAAATTGCCTTGCACAAGGCTGAAAGGGGCGACAGTTATACCACTCTGGAAGTTTCTCTGCAACTTCCGGAAACGCTGAACAATCTGACAGCTTCCGGCGTAATAGTAGTGGATTGCCTGACTGTCTGGCTGGGTAACCTTCTGCACCATGAAAAGGATGCCGTAAAATATACGGTGGATCTCTGTACCGCGCTGCCGCTACGCTGCGCGGATATAATACTTATTACAAACGAGTCAGGATTGGCGCTTATTCCCCCTGACCCGCTCAGCAGAAAATATTTAAAGCTATTGACTGAGATGAACAAACGGTTAGCAGAGATTGCGGGGGAGGTTTGTATGATGGTGAGCGGAGCTCCGCTGTGGTTAAAAAGAGATTTGCAGCGCTATATCAGTTCCACATTACATTGACCGTCTTTGCGAGCGGAATGTTTTTTATAAAGCGCGGCAATCCATGCAGGTAAATGCTCCAGCTGGATTGCTTCGTCACAATGTTCCTCACAATGACAAGTGGAACTGCGCTAATACTTAATAACCGTACACATAATAAATTACTCCGGTAAGAGAGCAGTTGAAAATATCAAAAAAATGGATTAAAATCAAAAATATGGAATTAGGTATATAGGTTTTGGTTATGAATATATTGCGAACAAAAATCATCTCTTTTCGGGACATTCTGGCAACGGCTTGGCCGACAATTCTGATTACCTGCGTTGGTTTTTTTATCGCCTACCAGTTTGTCCAGCCTGCCCCTCCTCGTACAATTATTATGAGCAGCGGTCCCGAATCAGGCGTTTATTATGCCTATGCGCAGCAATATGCCGAATTTTTGAAAAACCATGGTATAACTTTGGAAGTCCAAACCTCAACAAGTTCATGGCGAAATCTGCAGCGACTGAAAAACGGCGAAGCGCACATAGCCATTGTCCAGGGTGGTATCAGAGACGACACGCTAAGCGAAGATGGAAAGGAAAGTCTGTTTCGAACTCTTGGCAGCATTGCGTATGAACCGATATGGGTTTTTTATAAAAATGACGCCCATATTGATAAACTCTTTTTACTGCGCGATTTTCGTATTGCTGTTGGTCAGGCTGGCAGCAGTATCCGTGGCTTATCTATGAGATTGTTGCAAGCAAACGATGTTATGACTGACAATGAAACTCTTTTCCCTCTTGAGGATAATGAGGCTGTTAATGCCCTGTTACAAGGCGATATAGACGCTGTTTTTGTAATTGCCCCGCCCGATGCGGAAATTGTGCAAAAACTGTTGAACGCTCCGGAGATCAAGGTCATGGGGTTCAGTCAGGCGGATGCCTATTTGCGACGCTTTCCCTTTTTGTCAAAAATAGTACTGCCGCGCGGTGTGGTTAATCTTGTGCATGATTTGCCGCCACAGGATACGGTATTATTGGCGACAACCGCTAATATCGTTATCCGCAACGATTTTCACCCTGCTTTATCCAACCTGTTGTTACAGGCAATGGTCAAAGTCAACGGCAAAGGAGGATTCTTTCAAAGGTCTGGAGAATTTCCGGTCTATAAAGATCAGGGTTTTTTGCTTGCTGATGAGGCGGAACGCTATTACCAATCAGGACCTCCTTTCCTGCAGCGCTACTTCCCTTTCTGGTTCGCTATTTTAATTGAACGTATGCTGGTACTTGTGTTGCCGGTAGTTATTGTGCTTTTACCCCTTTTACGTTTTGCTCCGGTCATCTACAATTGGCGTGTGCGGTCAAAAATTTTCCGTTGTTATGGCGACTTGAAATTCATGGAACATGAATTGCGCGAAAAGTATGATCACTCACGCAAAGATGAATACTTGGGACGTCTTAACAGAATTGAAGATGACGCCTTTTCCAAAAATGTCCCGTTGAGTTTTTCTGATCAGTTGTACACCCTGCGTGAACACGTTAATCTGGTGCGAGAAAAGCTTGCCTATTTGGAATCAGGAGAGACGTCCAAAGAAAAGCCATGAATATTTATAGCGGTTCCGCTTGTCTTTGCGAGGAACATCGTGACGAAGCATTCCAGAATAAACAATCTGGATTGCCGCGCAAAAGGCGCTGCAATAACAATCAATGTAAAGTGGAACAGCTATACTCCATCAGGTACGCCAATATCTCTTTTACATTGTCCGATATTTCGCCCACGCTGTTTACGGTAAAACCGTCGGGCAGTTCAGCTTCAAAATCTTTAAGACTGCCGTAGTGCATAAGTCTGCCGTCCGTCACCGAGGCTTTTGATTCCCGCACTTTCAGCCGCTTGATAATTTCGGCTTCCGGCGCGTTAAACACAATATAAACCGGTTTTATCCCTGCCGCCTTCTCAAACGCTTCCTGATAAATCTTTTTTATGAAGGTACCATCCGCAATGGTAATCCGCCCTGCGTTTTTATTCAATTCCGCGGCAGCGCCCAAATCTGAATACACTTTCAGTGAAATATCCTGAGTATATATCCCTTCGCCCACCGGTACAACCGCATTGTCAAAAGCATCAAGTCCGGTCAGTTTTTTACGCATTTCGTCAGTATTTACCCTTTTTACCGGGAATTGTTTGGCAAACGTCATAGAGTGTACGCTTTTCCCTGTGGCGATCATACCGCAGAACGTCAGCGCCGGCGTATTTTTCATTGAAATAGCATAAATCATCGCCATATCCATCATACGTTGATACTCAGCCTGTTTTGCGCTGTAGAGCGGATTATTTTTCTCCGTCCCTTTGAAAGTAAATACAGCCACTTTAGCCCGTACCATCGCTCTGTAACAGCGGTAAAAATTCAATAGCCGTAGCGAACCGGCGTCTGAAAACTTTCTGAAAAACCCGCGCAGAAAAGCGTCCGAAAGGTCAATCTTTCCGGCATAATCAAGCTCCATTGACAAAAATGCCGCTTCTGAAACCACATCGTTTGTGCGGAATCTGTTATTAAACTCTATACAATCTATAAGCCCGAGTTTTCCGCCCTTTATATAAATATGCTCCAGACGCAGATCACCGTGTCCGTCACGTATATATCCATCCGTGTAACGTTCTTTGAAAAGTTTTTCGTTTGAGTTTAAAAATTCTTCCGTTACCCTCTCCGCAAAAAGGACTCTTTTATCTGTCAGTTCAGGAGCCGCTTCCTTTAACTGCGAAAAATTTTCCCGCGCGTTAAAGGCTATGAGATCATACGGACCCATATCGTCCACTATTTCGGGAGACCTTTCCGCGCCTGAAAGGCGGCAGGCTACCTCAAAACCGATATTTTCCATCTGTTCCGTACCCATACCGCCTATAAGGGAGCTTAAAAACTCATCATCAGGAATACGGCGCATTTTCAATACATATTCCAGTGCGGGAAGGCTGCTTTCCGCCGGCGCAAGTTCATATTTATCCTTTTTCTGGATTATTTTTAGAACTTCCATATATATATCTTCGCTGTATCTTGCGTTCAGCTCTTTTTCCAAAATGGAATACGCGCGCCGCTGTTTGGCTTGTCGGTAGTCCAGAAAACCAAAATAAACAGGTTTTTTTATCTTATAAACATAATTTTCGGTTATCAGGACTGCGGATGCGTGTGTGTGAACAATCTTTCCCGCGCCGACAATCTTTGACAGCATTTCCATCTCTTTCATTTTGTTTTCCTTTAGCTCAGATTGCTAATTAATATCATGCGAAGCGGTTATAATTACGTTTTGACGCCATTTCTCAGTGATTTCAGCAAATCCAGCTCCGCTTTATATCTTCCGTCTTCAACCGGAGTTTCAACTATCCCCAGCACATCTTTAAAACGTTTGTCATTAACCAGCGAGCGGAAAGTTTCAATGCCTACAGTTCCTTTTCCTATCAATTCATGCCTGTCTTTTCGCGTCCCCGCGGGATTTTTGCTGTCGTTTATGTGTATTACTCTTATTTTATCCCCGAATCTTTCGTTTACCTCATCTATTATCTGAGCGTATTTTTCGGTAATATCGTATCCCGCCGCGTGTATATGGCATATATCAAGGCACACGCCTATTTTATCCGCGCGTTTCACCCTGTCGCATATCATCTGCAGATGTTCAAATTTTCCGCCTATGCTGTTGCCCATCCCCGCGGTACTTTCCAAAAGAAGGGCGGCGGAAATGCCGTGATCTGAATAAACTTCATCTATCCCCTGAACAATCCGCCCAATGCCGGTTTCAAAACTGTCATCAATAGGCGAACCCGGGTGTACCACATAAAATGGGATTCTTAGCAGATCGCATCTTGAAAGCTCATCTTTCATTAAAATAACAGATTTTTTCCGTACATCGTCCTTTGGAGACGCCAGATTGATAAGATAAGCGGAGTGGGCAACGATATTGGAAAACCCAAAACTGCCACCCTGTTTTAAAAACAGCCTTACCTCATCATGCGTTAAAGCGGAAGCCGCCCACCTGTTTGGGGATTTGACAAAAAGCTGGAGCGATTCGCATCCATCTTCAAAAGCTCTGCCTATAACGTTGTGTACGCCGCCTGAAGCGGATTCATGAGCGCCCAGTTTCATTTATACCATACCAAGTTGCAGTCTGTAGCATTTTACAGCAATCCACGTTACATTGACCGCTGTAAATTGCTCTAATGACAAGCGGAACTGCTATAACGCGGAGATACTGTTCTGACTGCAACATGGCATAGTCGTATCGTTTGCGCTTTACTGTCCGGCGTCTTATTTGTTTTTTCCCGCGCCCACATACTTCATATACATATCCACTTCATTTTTAGAACCGATGATAAGCGGCACACGCTGATGTATATTTTCCGGCTGTATATCAAGTATTTCATTAAATCCGTCCACAGCTCTGCCTCCCGCCTGTTCCGTGATAAAAGCCAGCGGGTTAGCCTCATATAGCAAACGGAGTTTCCCTTTTGGGTTCTTTTTATCTTCAGGATACAGAAATACGCCGCCTTTCAGAAGATTTCTGTGAAAATCCGCCACAAGCGAACCTATATAACGCGCGGTATATGCTTTATCCATTTTTGAGCGCAGATCTACGATATATTTCTGCATTTCCGGAGTCCATTTCTCAAAATTTCCTTCATTTACACTGTAAATCTTTCCGGTGTCAGGGAGCATAATGTCACGGTGCGACAGGATAAATTCACCTACGGTAGGGTCCAGTGTAAAACCGTTTACGCCGCGCCCTGTGGTATAGACAAACATTGTACTGGAACCGTAAACAATATATCCGGCGCAGGTAAGCTGACGTCCTTTCTGTAAAAAATCCGCCGTATTTGCATCGCCGGGGTGCTGATTTATTTTTTTATAAATACCGAATATGGTGCCTATATTCACGTTCACATCTATATTACTTGAACCGTCAAGAGGATCAAACACAATCAGATACTTGCCTTTCGGGTATTTATCGGGGATAGGGATAATATGCTCCTCCTCTTCGCTTGCCATACCGCAGAACAATCCCAGATGGTCCAGAGCCTGAATCATTCTGGAGTTAGCGAATACATCCAGTTTTTGCTGACCTTCCCCGTGAATATTAAAAGAATCTACAGAACCGATTATATTTGCAATACCGGCTTTGTTGACCTCCCTGCCTATGAGTTTTGCGGCGAAAGCAATCTGTTCCAAAATAAGTGTTAAATCTCCCGTTGCTTCGGGGAAATGGCGCTGTTCAGCAAGAATGAATCTGCTGAGTGTGCTGGAACCTGTACGAATATCCATTAACATAATGACACCCCTTTAAATTTATTTTTTACTACTTGCTTTCTCCGAAACGTGCGCTTACAAGATCGGTCAGCGCGTTTACAGCCTCACTTGCATCGCCGCCTGTGGCTTGTATTTCAAAAGTGTCTCCCACGGGCATTGCAAGCATAAGCAGACCTAATATACTCTTGCCGTTGACTTCAATATTATTTTTGCGTATTTTTATTTCAGATTTAAACTCCCCTGCCTTTTTGACAAATTGCGCCGCGGCTCTGGCGTGCATTCCTAACTCATTAACAAGTTTCACATTCTGAACTATTGTACTGCTCATAACCCAATACCATCCAAACTCATAATAACAGTTCCGCGCTACATTAACAAATAGGGGGAGCGCTGTATTCTGTCCGGCTCATAACAATTTTTTTCGTTCCTCCCCTTTCCATATAAGCCGAACCGCTCTGTACGTTATCAACATAACCAGCAACAGAAGCATACCCACAATAAAAAGGGCAAGCAACTTGTCCGCCACAGACATAGGAAGTCCAAAATATGTGTGCAGTTCCTGTACCAGTTCCCGTGCGCTGTAGTCACCAACCGGCGCTCTTCTTATCGCAAAATAAAACATATAAACCCTACTAAATCAAGAAAAAAAGAAAGCCTATAAGCCGGATTCTGTACCCTCAGACGGGCGGCAGTCATTTCTCTATGCAGCATACCCGCAGTTTTACGACGGACAGCGCCTAACCGCTGTTTGCCTTGCACCGGATGGGGCCTGCCGTGCCATTTATGTCACCATAAACGCGGTGAGCTCTTACCTCGCCGTTTCACCCTTACCCGCGGATAAAAACAGACTTTCGCCGTTTCATCCGCAGGCGGTTTGTTTTCTGTGGCGCTATCCCTGTTTCACAACAGGTCGGCGTTACCGACCATCCTGTCCGTTGGTGTCCGGACTTTCCTCTGATAAATATTATTCATATCTGCCAGCGACTGCCCGGCTTTCTTTTGTGCGATAGTAACATCTATTGTATAAAGAAATCAAATGAATTTTAACAAATCAGAACTTTATTTCCGTTGAAACAATATATTTTATTACCGGAGCTAATCTGCCGGAGGGGGATTCATGGTAATATTTTCCTGAAAAGCGGTAGCCGTTTGTCATCATAGCAAACCCGGCGGTAATACCGAAATCGTTGCTGAACATACGGTTGTACTTAACTCTGAACCATGATTCCTGATATATCAGGCGCGAGTCTTTGTTCTCGCTGTGAACTACAACATCGCTAAGGCGGTAAGCGTTCTGCGCTTCAACGTATTCAAATGCAAAATTATCTGTAGGGGTTGGTCTGAACTCATATTTAAGGTCTCCTGTTCCTGTAAAATTAATTACATACATAAACCTGTGCATCTGCGAGGGGATAAAGGCTATGGAGGTCATAGGCAGACCGAGGGTAAGATATAAATGCTTCCCCTGATAGACATAAGAGAATACCGGAAGAAAATATCCGCCAAACACTATAGGCTCCCTAGATGCGCCGACACCGACATACAGGGCGGTTTTACGGTCGTATTCATACATCTCCCCGTTGGGCAGAGGTACGGATTCTTTTCCGATAACTTTTGAAAATATACTGTAGCCATAAAATCCGATCATTGAGGTAGTCTCAAAGGTATTAAAAGGTTTATCGCTTGCGGACATTGCAATAGCGCCAAACATATGGTTATCGCCCATATAGTAATAAGCCAGCATAACTTTCTGGAGAGGGTCATATTCGGCGTTCCGCCCGTCTGTGCGGTTATAGCTAAGTATAACGTTACTCCCACGCGCGCTGAAATTGTAGCTGAAATATGAATCGCTGTAATTGTTCTCTCGGGAAATAATATATTCATATCCCGCGCTGACTTTGTTCTGGGCGTAAACCGGATACAGGGGGAATGACATAAATACGGCTATTGCGGGAAACAAAAGATATAAAAAGAAATTTCCAACTTTTATCACACATTATTCTACATCATTTTATAGGTAAAATCAACTCACGAGTCGCAATCAAAATATATCAAACACAATCACAATTTTATCATTTTGCACCGCAAGAGGCTAACGAAGAGGTTAGTAATTTTCGCTGCCCGCGAGTGGCTAATGTAAAACACATATCAGGACTGACTTTAAGGGGATAAATACCCCCATGAAAAAAAGTTGCAGCGGAGGAGGCGCATCCTCTTCACCTACCCGCAGTAATCTTGATCTTCGTGCGCCGTATAGCAGCCCAGCGGCGGCGCTTTCCTGCCTTTCATGCCACCGTGTCCATAGTTCAAAAAATCCGAGGCTGTTTATAGAGAAAGGGGGAGAGGCAGGGGTAACAGATGTGAATGTTATGAATGCGACT
>JAIRQX010000114.1 GCA_031256375.1 Deferribacteraceae bacterium | reverse complement strand
CTGAATGTTTTTATGAAGCGCGGCAATCCATGCAGGTAAAAGCTCTAACTGGATTGCTTCGTCACTGCGTTCCTCGCAATGACGAGTGGAACTGCTATAGCAGCGAAACAATTAATAATCTGAAAAAACGTGTTGTTATGAGCGGACTTGAAAGCGCTTTTGAAAGAAAGCAAAGACAGACGCCGCCACAAGAAATTCGATACAATGGAGCATTTGACGCACATGTTGTTGCATTAGCCTGTTCCGAACCTCCGGCGGGGTATCAAAGATGGACGGTGCGATTATTAGCTTCAAAAATTGTTGAACTTCAAATAGTTCATGAGGCTTCCCACATGAGTATTCATCGGGCATTAAAAAAAACAAATGTATAGTATTTATCCACAAATTTAAACGTTACATGCTACTAGTCCACTATCAAAAAAAAACTTGCAATAATATATTTATAAACCTAAAATTTTTATATGTTTGAACAACTGTTTGATCAAGCCAGACTGATGACTTATTTTTTTGTAGTTATCCGCACGGGTGGGATCCTTTTTACCGTTCCGGTTTTCGGCAGTACAGTACTTAAACCTCAGGTGCGTATGGCTTTCGCTATTGTAACCTCAGCGGTGTTATACCCTTTTGTCCCCGCAGCGCCGTTCGGAGGCGATATAAACGCTGCATTTCTGATATTGCAGATATTCAAAGAGCTGCTTATCGGTATAGCTATAGGTACAATGACCAGCGCGCTTTTTACTGGCGTACAGTTAGGAGGCTATCTTATTGATTTCCAGATGGGGTTCAGTATGGTTAATGTTATGGATCCGGAAAGCGGCGCTTCTTTTTCATATGTATCGCAGGTTCAGAATATTCTTTTGATCTTAATATTTATAGCCATAGGGGGACCGGCTCTTATTATACAGGCGGTTTCTTATTCGTTTACAGTCATACCCACAGGCAACTTTGAAATAAATCCCAACGCTGTTCTTTTTGCAGTATCTCTTTTTGGAAAGATATTTATTATTGCCATGACGCTAACAGCGCCCCCGCTTATTGTACTGATGGCTACAAACGCGGTAATGGGCGTTATGGCGCGACTTATACCGCAGATAAACCTTCTGGTGGTAGGATTTCCTATTAAAATAGGAGTAGGAATAATAATGTTTGCGCTGAGTCTGCGGTTTATATATATAGCGTTTGAAAAGGTTGCGTTTGATTATTTTAAATATATACGCGAATTTTTGAATATGTTCGCGAACTAGCTTTGTGAGAAAAACAAGTGGCAAACGATGACAGCGGCGAACGGTCAGAAGACCCCACATCGAAACAGTTTGACAATGCGCGTGAAGAAGGAAACGTTGCCAAGAGCAAGGAACTAACCTCCGGAATACTCCTTACTCTTGCTATGCTTTTTCTATATTTTTACTTTCCTTTTATGCTTGACGGCAGCAAAAGGATGTTCAGAGAATTTTTTCGTTTTGGCACAGATCCGCTGAATGGCGAAAGCGTCAAAAATATATTCTATTTCTGCCTTTTGGTGTTGGGAAAATTACTACTCCCGTTTTTTTTATTTATATTTATTGTAGCGTTTATATCAGAAGCTGCGCAAATAGGTCTTCATGTCTCAACAAAAGCGCTTGAACCCAAGTGGGACCGGATAAATTTTTTCACAGGTCTTTCCAAATTTTTTAAAGGAAAGCGCAAACTGGTGGAGTTATTGAAGTCAATATTCAAAATTGTGGTATTGGGATGGCTTGCTATATCCATAATAAAAGGGAATATTGATACAATTTTGCGGATGACTGACGCGGATTTTATGGACAGCACGGTTTTTACAGGCAAATTCCTGTTTGAGCTGATATTTAAAATAGCTCTGGTTGTGCTAGTTTTGGGGATTTTAGATTTTGCTTACCAAAAATGGCAGCATAAACAGGATCTTAAAATGACTAAACAGCAGGTAAAAGAAGAGTATAAACAGATGGAGGGCGATCCGCTTATTAAACAGCGGATACGCAACGCGCAGAGAGAAATTGCCCGTAAAAGGATGATGAGTGATGTGCCGAAAGCTGATCTGGTGGTAACTAACCCCATTCATTACGCAGTGGCAATCAAATATGAACCGGAAATAGAACGCGCGCCCATTGTTGTCGCAAAAGGGCAGCGTCTTATGGCGCTGAAAATTAAAGAGATTGCAATGCAAGCAGGGGTCTATATACATGAAGACCCGCCGCTGGCACAGACACTCTACAAAACTCTGGATATAGGGGATGAAATTCCGGAAAATCTTTATAAAGCCATAGCT
Organism: Deferribacteraceae bacterium; assembly: GCA_031256375.1. Lineage (GTDB taxonomy): Bacteria > Chrysiogenota > Deferribacteres > Deferribacterales > JAISNW01 > JAIRQX01. The sequence goes on along the minus strand of JAIRQX010000114.1, from coordinate 25,954 downwards.
GAGATACTGGCAATAGTTTATAAGTTAAAAAATCAAGTATAAAATGGCTTATATAGCAACCGCTTAGAGAGCAAATATTTTACGAATATGTGTAATATAGCAGTTCCTTTACATTAACCGTCTTTGCGAGCGGAATGTTTTTTATGAAGCGCGGCAATCCATGCAGTTAAGAGCTCCAAATGGATTGCTTCGTCACAACGCTACCCTTAAAGACGGTTAATTTAAAGCGCTAAAATTACGATTTGCTGATTTTAGTTTTAGTATGCCTGATGAACCATCTCGGAATGTCCATGATTAGATCTTTTTTCTTTTTGGCGGTGAGAAGTTCTTTTGCCTTATCGCTTAGATCATCCTGCACAGAAATATATATAGGTTCGCTTCCGAAATATTCGGTCAGGCACTGCGGGGCGTCATCCCCGTAAACAACTGAAGCGATGCCGTGAGACATAAGATAGTTGCTGTCCGAGTCAGCTATTACTCTGTTGGCATATTTAGCAACTATCTTCATATTAGTAAACAGTTAGCACATTTCCAATCATTTTGCAGTGAGGTTATCTTTAGCGATTGGCGCCTGCACAAGAAAATCGTTGATAGTCTTACAGGTTTCGAAATCACCACAAGCTCCGCAATTAACAACACCTTTCCCCGATGCGCATTTACGGATTTCACATTCAGAGCAGTACCCTACCTTCACGCCATCACCCTTGCATGAAGTACAGTTAATCATCTCCGGCGTAAATTTAAAATTGTGAGCTATTGTCCACTCGGCGGCAGTTTTCTCCCGCAGCGCCTGATCATTATTTTGAGTAGCTTTATACGCATTGCACTCAAAACAATCTATACCACAGTACGCAATCATTTTACCCATTCTGAGTCTCCTAGATCAATTTACAAACGAGACGGCGTTTTGCGTCTCCCAGAGAGCATTTCAATGTTGAAATGCTCCAATATACTTAAAACAGCAGACCCAAATCGAGCAGCACGCTTGTTCCGCCCATCTCAATATTATCCCTATTGCTTAAACCCTGAGAGTTGGTGGCGTATCTGACAGTCGCTCCGGTAGCGAGCCTGTCTGTTATATAATACCGACATCCGGCATCAATGAAAAATCCGAAAGCTGAACCGCTGTCCGTAGTGTCAGAGATAAAATCCTCTTTATATGTAATAGAGTTGGCGTTGTAGGACACCCCTAAATGAGCGGTTATATCAATAATTTCCGATACGGGAAACCTTAATGCCAAACCCGCGGCGGTACTCACGGTATTAAACTCAAAATGTGAAGCGTATGGTCCGAAAACTGCACCGCCAATGCTATAATATACATTTTCTTCTGCGGTGTCCCATGTGATTACGCTGAGTCTGACAACTATACCGATATTTTCGCTGAAGTAATTTGTATATTTCACTCCGATGTCATAGCCCATATTGTTCGTATAATTACCCCAATAAGTAGAAACAGCGCTTTCCGTAGGTTGGAAAAACCCTAACTCAAGTCCGAGATAGTTGTTGAGACGGAACTGCGCATGGCAAACCGATACAGTAAACAGCGACAAAACAATTACCATAATAATGCGTTTCATAAAATACCCCCCTTAATGATGAAATACTTGTAAAGTTTATATAAAAAAACAGGAATGTAAAGAAAAAAAAATTACGGTTAATTCAGATAGTTCAGATTAATAATTTGTTTGCTTTACCGTACTTTTTTTTGTACTATTACACAAATACTATAGTTCAGAGGGGGATGTTTATGTCTGAAACTGCATACAATAACCGCACCGTTGAAGGTTTTCTTATATCTTCTCTGGTTTGGGGGGTTGTCGGAATTGTTTTGGGTTTATTGGTTTCAATGCAACTGTGGGAAGCCGCTTTCAACTTCGGTCAATATTTCACCTACGGGAGGCTGCGCACGGTCCATGTAAATGTATTGGCCTACGGGCTTGGACTGGGGGCTATTTTTGGACTGTTTTACTATATGCTTGTCAAACTGACAAAACGGGAGCTTGTATTCCCGAAACTTGCCAGAGCGCATCTGTGGCTTTTTAATATCGGCATAGCTGTAGCCACTCTTTCGCTTTTTGCGGGGCTGACGCAATCTCTTGAATATGCCGAATTTGAATGGCCTGTTGATATTGTTGTGGTTATAATATGGGTAATATTCTGCGTCAACATATTCGCCACTATTATAAAGCGCAAAGAGAATCAGATGTACGTTTCCCTTTGGTTTATGATAGCGACTGCCATTGCGGTGGCAATTCTTTACCTTGTCAACAATATGTCAATACCGGCGACCTTGACAAAGTCATACCATATTTTTACAGGACTGAACAGCGCAAACGTAGAATGGTGGTACGGGCATAACGCGGTGGGATTCCTTTTTACCACTCCTATACTTGCAATGTTTTATTACTTCCTTCCTGTGTCCACAAAGATGCCGATTTACAGCCACAGACTTTCTATGGTTGCATTCTGGTCGCTTATATTCACATATTTATGGACAGGCGCTCACCACCTTGTATATACCCCGCTACCGGACTGGCTTCAGACGGTGGCTATAATTTTTTCGCTGATGCTGATTGCCCCATCATGGGGAACGGTTGTAAACGGCTATTTTACTATGGAATCAGACTGGTCTAAACTTCAAAGCAACTATCTGACCAAGTTTTTCCTCGCCGCCGTTACCTTTTACGGTTTGCAGACAATTCAGGGACCTTCTCAGGCAATACGGGTTATAAGCTCTTTAATCCACTACACAGACTGGGTTCCCGGTCATGTTCACATGGGTACAATGGGTTGGGTAACGCTTACCGCCTGCGCGGGGATGTATTATGTATTCCCGAAAATTTACGCGACAACCGTTTACAGCGTTAAAATGGCAAATGCCCATTTCTGGCTTGTGTTTATAGGTCAGATTATGTTCTCGCTAACTATGTGGATTGCGGGGATTCAACAGGGAGCCATGCTGAAAATGACAAATACTGACGGTACGCTGGCATATACATTCATGGAAACCCTCGCCGGAATATATCCGTATTGGCAGCTACGCACTGTAGCCGGTGTAGTTTATGCCGCAGGTATGATAATTTTTATAATAAATATTGTAATGACGATAGTGAAAGGCAGAAACATCCTTGCCTCACAAACGGCAAAGGCATAGGGGAGGATAAAATGAGTGACAATAACAGCATTTATTCAAAGCCGGTAACCTTTTCAGTAATTGCGCTGGTTGCGATTCTGGTCGGTTCCATAGTTACAGCGTTTTATCCGCTGGCGCGCGATGAAATGCACCCTAAACTGGATACGCTTAAACAATATACCGCGCTGGAACTTGCCGGTCGTGATATATATCAACGGGAAGGATGTTCTGTCTGCCATACTCAAACGGTAAGACCGTTAAAAACAGATGTTTTGCGTTACGGCGATTACTCAAAAGCAGGTGAGAACGCTTATGAACGCCCGTTCCTGTGGGGATCCAGAAGAGTGGGACCTGATCTTGCGCGTATAGGGGGGAAATATTCCGATGAATGGCATAATCAGCACTTTCTTGACCCGCGCAAATTTGCGGCAAAATCCAATATGCCCGTATATCCGTGGCTGGAGAATGTCAATCTGAATCCTACAACGGTTGAATCCCACATGAAGGCGTTAAATTTTTCATATACCATGGATGAGATAGTCGCACTGTCGGATAAAACTGAACTGGAGGCGCTGACCGCATATATGCAGTTTATAGGTACATCTGTGGATAAGTTCAGCTTAGTTGTTTTTTCTGAAGACGATTACGCCGAATATAATAACATAGTAAAAGGCAAACCTGAGGCGGCAGTCCGCGGTAAATCGGTCTATCTGTCCGAATGTTCAGGATGCCACGGCAAACGGGGCGAAGGTGATTTGGCGATGCCGCTTGCGGAGTACGGTGAGGATATGGATGAGATGACCGCGTTTATGACAATCGCAAACGGTCTGGACGGGTTTATGCCCGGTTTTATCAATACCATGACAAAAGATCAGATTGCCGGCATCGTGGAATATTTGCGCGTTATGTCCGCCGGCGCTGGCAGCGGAACGGTTCAATAGGAGGAAAATATGGCTGAACAAAATTTTGATGAAAATGATTTTAGCAGTTACGATAACCATGAAACTGCCAAAAAACTTCCTATAGGATGGGTTTTACTTGCGGCGGGGCTGATATTATTCGGTTTATACTATTTTATCTCATATACTCCCGGGATATCCGGCTGGAGCCAAGAGAGGGCATATCATGAGTCGTCCGGAAAATAGTTTAAATGTTGGATCAGGATAAGACGGAATCGTTTGTTAGAGATGCTTGGTCATGGGAGAAAAACAGAGAAAGCGTTATTTTTGATGCTCTAAAAGAGTATATCGCTATCCCTAACGCTTCTCCGGATTTTGATCCGAAATGGTCAGAAAACGGTCATACGGACAAAGCCGCTGAGCTGCTTGTAAAATCCGTTTCTGAACTAAAATACCGGTGGGGAAAACAGGGCGTCAAAACAGATGATATTACTGTTGAAATCTTGGGGAGCCGACAATTTCCTGAGTTTGACAAAAACAGACAACGCCGCTCCCCGCTGATCTGTATAAATATCCCTGCATTTGGCGCTGATGCGCCTGAAGGCTCGGTTTTGCTTTACGGACATATAGATAAACAGCCGGAAACGCTGCCGTGGGCGGAAGGGCTGGGACCAAGAACCCCTGTTTTGAAGGATAACAGACTGTACGGTCGCGGCGGGGCGGATGATGGTTACGCCGTTTTTTCCGCCTTTACTGCTGTTATGGCGTTGCGCGCTCAAAACGCAGGTCATGCCCATTGTGTAATTATTGCGGAAGCCTGCGAAGAGTCCGGCAGCAAAGACCTTTTATACTATATAAGGAAACTGGAAAACCGGATAGGGGATGTATCGCTGATTGTATGTCTGGATTCCGGCAGCGGGAATTACGATCAACTATGGATTACAACCTCATTGCGGGGGCTTATAAACTTTTGGCTGGAAGTCAGGGTGCTGAACGAAGGGGTGCACTCAGGCAAAGCCTCCGGTATTGCCCCCGGCAGTTACCGCATCACAGGGCAGCTTATCTCGCGCATTGAAAATATAACTACCGGAGAGATAACTCCGTCTTATTTAAAGGTTGAAATTCCGGTGGAAATTCGGAAACAGGCGCGAAAAACAGCAGATATCATGGGCAAACAGGTGTACAGTAATTTACCATTTGCAAATGACAATGTTCAGGCGGCGGATACCGATATAACGGAACTGTTGTTAAACAATACATGGCGCGCCCAATTATCTGTAACCGGCATTCAGGGTTTGCCAGTTTCGCATGAATCCGCCGGTAATGTTTTGCTGCCGTACACCCGCGTCAAACTTTCGTTGCGGCTTCCGCCCGTTATGAATGCAGAGACGACCGCTAAAGCCGTTATTAAAGAACTTACCGATAACCCTCCGTACAATGCGGTTGTTTCCGTGTCAGAAGTTGACCCGAACAACGGCTGGGCTACGCCGGCGCTTGCTCCATGGCTGGAAAAAGCTTTCAATGACGCTTCAATTCGCTTTTTCAGAACCAAATTATCAGACAAAAGTAAGGAAGCGATGTATATAGGCGAGGGGGGATCAATCCCATTTATGGGTCTTTTAGGAGAGATGTTTCCCGATGCCCAGTTTATGATAACGGGTGTTCTGGGACCGAACTCCAACGCCCACGTACCGAATGAATTTTTAGACCTGCCGTATGCGCAGAAAGTTACAATGTGCGTGGCACAGGTCATATCCGCCCACTATGAAGCCAAACGGGGAGAATATGGCAAATCCACTTGATATTATAGCAGTTCACTTTACATTAACTGTCTTTGCGAGCGGAATGTTTTTTATAAAGCGCGGCAATCCATGCAGGTAAGAGCTCCAACTGGATTGCTTCGTCACCGCGTTCCTCGCAATGACGAGTGGAACTGCTATAAAATCTATGTAAGCGTATTTAAAAATATTCCCGGCATATATTTGGCAAGCCGTTGCAGCGCTAGTGACTGTGAGGGCGGATATTGCCATACGACTTCACCGGAGCCTTTTCTTACAATTTTAACAATAAGCTGATTATCCAATTCATGCTCAAGTTCAAATTTAACATAAGTCTGATTGTTTTCCAACTCTTCAAACGCTTCTTCTGCCGCTTTTTTTCTCGCTGCCTCGGAAATCTGCGCATCTTTAAGTAATTCCGCTGTCCGTTCAAGTTTTTGCTTAATCTGTTCAACGGCTCTTTCGGTCAGATATTCACGTTCAGGCGAATCAAATTTGGTTTGATCCATACGCGCAGGTATTTGTCCCGGACTTTGGGCATTTGTGTTTACTCTGCGCTCAACCTTCCCGTCAATATTTTTAATTGCGTTCAAATCGCCGCCTATAGTTACCCTGTTACTCATATTAATCCCTCCCGAACAATATCTTACGGGTTTCGGAATAATATGCCGGCTCATCATATTTTTGAGGGCATGACAACAGATAGTTTTCCCCTGTGCATAGTTCTGAAGAAAGGATTGCGTTGGCGGCGGCTTTGTTTTCCATAGCCACGCTGATTTGCTGTTTGCTGATTTGCTGTTTACCGGCAGGCATTTGTTCTTTGCCGGTTTGACTGTACTCGTCAAAAAGAATGTTTTTGAAATTAACTTCCCGCGGAATCTGTTTTATGGATTTTGCAAGCAGTTCGCACAAATCCTCCGGCGCTTTCAAATGAATGCGCGGCATGGCATCAGCGGCGTCTTTGCCTAATATCCTGAGAGTCATAATATAGCCTCCTTGCCGAACAATTTATAGGTAAAACGGCTTCACGCTGAATTCAGCGCGTCACGCAAGCCTGTTTTCCCGCGGCATCTTTCTTTTAATTAACTCCGTTACTGTTCTCTATCCCCCTCCGTAACGCAACGGCAAATGGCACAAAAAAAGACCAACAAGGTTCTCCCCGTTGGCCTGATGTTTTCAGCACCAATTCGCTTTTTATTCTTTTAACTTACCATATTACTACAGCAGTACCATTATAATAACCCTTTTTTGGTACTTGTCAATAATTTTTTCACAAAAAAATTAATTAATAATGCAACCCAAGCGCTAAAGTTTTATCCCGTTCCAACTGCGCGCGCAGTTCATCCGCAGAGTTAAATCTGCAATCATCGCGGATTTTTTTTGCGATAAACACTTCAAGATACTTTCCGTACAAATCTCCGCGCCAATCTATTATGTGAACTTCAAACCGTCTTGTCCCGTTATTTGCCACTGTCGGTCTTTTCCCGATATATAGCATAACTGTGCGGCGTATGTTGTCTATATCAATATAACCCGCATATGCGCCGTCAGGGGGCGTCAGTTCGCTTTCCAACTCTATATTTGCCGTAGGGAAACCAAGTTTTTGCCCTGTTTTGTCACCGTAAACAACTGTTCCGGCGCATGAAAGATGTCTGCCGAGATATTTTGGTATCTTTTCCATATCGCCTGCCGCTGCCGCTTCACGGATTATTGTGCTGGAAATGGGATTTCCGCCAGTCTCAAGTCGTGGTACAGCAAACAGCGCAATGCCGCGTTTTTCACAGAATCCTTCCAGCAATTTTATGTCCCCCAGCCTGTCTTTACCGAAACGGAAATCATCCCCGGCTATGACGGCTTTGGCGTTCAGGCGTTTTTCAATATATTCCGCCATAAAATTTTCAGGCGAAAGATTTGCGAAAACAGAGTCAAATACCGCCTGAAAACAAACTTCTACACCAATATCTTCAAGCAGCGCCATTTTCTGCCTAACAGTTGAGATCATGGAAATTTTTATATTGTAATATTTTTCCGGATGCGGCGCAAAAGTGCATACCACAGGAAGAAGAGACCGGACGGCGGCTGTTTTTAGCATCTGCTCCAAAAGATACCTATGTCCAAGATGTACGCCGTCAAAGTTTCCCAGCGCTACAGCAGCGGGTTCTTCAATAAAATCAATATTACGGTCACAAACGGTCTTCATTCTTCAAACAATCTCGCCTAAATTACCTACCGCCGTAAAGAGCGCGCGAAGATTTGACAGCATGGAAAGACGGTTATTGCGTATCTTTTCATCAGGCGCCATAACCATAACCTTGTCAAAATAGAGCGCTAGCGGCGCCGCAAATACTGTAAGCCCGCTTATAGCCGCATTCCAGTCATTTTCAGCCGTATATCTTTCAACCGTTCCCTTCCTGTTAAGATATATTCCGTAAAGGGCGCGTTCCTCATCATACTCAAAAAGCTCAGGGGCGGTGACCGCGCTGATATCCCCCGCTTTTTTCAGGATATTGTTGATCCGTTTATAGCTTTGGGCGATACTGTTGAATTCCGGCAATTTTTTTGCTGCGGTCAGCGCAGCGGCACAGTCCCGCAGACTTAAAAGATCACCGGATACCGCGGCGGCGGCGTCATACGCATCGGCATCAGCGGCGTCAGAAGATATCAGTATCTGTTTGTGTCGCTGCAAAAAAAAGTTTATAAGTTTACCGGCAGTTTCATTAATACCCGCCGTGGATTTGGTTTTTAACTGCTCCAAGGCGCTGAGTATAAGCGTATTAAGAGGGATCTTCCAGCCCGTTTCCTCTATTATATTGATTATCCCTATAGTATTGCGCCTTAGCCCGTAAGGATCAACATTTCCCGAAGGGATCATCCCTACCGCAAAAGCTCCTGCTACTGTATCCAGTTTATCCGCTATAGACAAAATCTTTCCAATGCCGGACGCGGGTATCTTATCACCGGCAAAACGCGGCATATAATGCTCTTCAATGGCATCCGCTATCTCCGCCGGTTTCCCTTGCAATTTTGCATATACTCTTCCCATAAATCCCTGCAATTCGGGAAATTCATAAACCATTTCACACATAAGGTCGGCTTTGCAAAGGGTGGCGGCATCACGTACAGCATTTACCGTGTCAATAGCGTCTGCGGGCATTCCGGTTAATTGACCGGCATAGTTATTCGCCAATTCTACCGCAAGGGCGCGGATTCGTTCCATCTTTTCATAAGATGTGCCGAGTTTCTCCTGATAAACAACCTTTTTAAGCGCCTCTGTCCGTTCTTCCAGAGGGGTGTTTTTGTCGTTGTTATAAAAGAAGATGGCGTCGTTAAGCCTTGCCTTAAGCACCCTTTCGTATCCCTGCCGTATCAGAGCGTCCCCTTCCGCCGGTTTCATATTGGATATCCCAATAAATTTCGGGAGAATGCCGTCTCTGCCATACACGGGAAAATATTTCTGATGATATTTCATAGAAGTTATCAGCACAGGGGCTGGCAGCTCCAGAAAGAGATCGTCAAAGCCGCCTTCAATAGCGTAAGGATACTCTACTAGATTTACAACGGTTTTCATAAGCTCTTCGTCCTGATCAACCGTGTAACCGCCTGTTTCCGCCAATATATTAAGTTGCCTCCGTATCTCCGCCTCTCTTTCCGTTTGATCGGCAATTACATACATCTCTTTCAGCGCTTTTTTATATGACTCAAAATCTTTCACCTGCCGTGTAAACGGGGCGAGAAAACGGTGCCCGGCAGTGTAGTCAGATGAAACAGCACCTTCAACGCCAAGTTCAAGTATCTCACCATCCCACAATGAAAGAAAGTATTTCAGCGGTCGGGCGAAACGCATATCGCCATTACCCCATCGCATTGATTTTGGAAACGGGATAGAGCGTATAATCTGTGGTATTATTCGCTGGAACAGCTTTTTGGTTTCCTCTCCGGCTAGTTTTTTTACCCCGGTCAGATACTCGCCTTTTTCGGTTGATTTTTTACCGATAGTTGACAGATCAAGACCTTTTGATTCAGCAAATTTAAGCCCCGCTTCAGAAAGAGCGCCATCAGAATTAAAAGCTATTCTGGCGGGAGGTCCCTGCACAAACTCTTCCCTGTCCCGCTGTTTTTCCGGTAAACCGTCTATGTAAAGGTAAACCCGTCTGGGGGTAGCTCCTACGGCGACTGTTTTATACGGTAAACAAAGCGCTTCCGCCTGCGCACTAACCTCTTTTTCAAAATATTTCGCAGCAAGCGGGGCAACCGCGGCGGGCAACTCCTCGCAGCCTATTTCTAATAAATAAAATGACATAACTCTTTTCCTGTAATTTGGAACTGCTTTAATAAGGCAACATCTTTGCCGCCTCAGTAACCTTCTTATTATTCCTCAAAAGCTCCGCCAGCAGATCATAACTGCCGTTTATAAGGGCGTTACGCGCGGTTTCAGGGATTCTGAATGGATATTTCTTCCCGCGGAACTCCACCGTACAGGCGTCAACAGATAGAATTATCTCACTTTCAGTATTTTCTTTTAATCCGTTGCTGATTTCAGCTATTGCGCTTCCGGGCATTGTTGCGCAAACCAACCCTATGGTAAGACTGTTGCCGAAAAATATCTCCGCAAAACTTTCAGCGATAACGGCGTTAAATCCAGCTCTTCTGAGCGACTGCGGAGCGTGTTCGCGGGAGGAGCCGCATCCAAAATTTTTCCCCGCCAGTATAACAGACGCCCCTTCATATACAGGTTCGTTCATGGGAAAGTTTTTAGGGGTCCCGTCACTGTAATAACGTTCATCATAAAAGGCAAATTTGCCTATTCCGTCAAAAGTCACACAGCGCAGAAAACGCGCCGGCACAATGCGGTCTGTGTCTATATCATCAATAATCAGCGGCAGTCCTCTGCCTGCGACTGTTTTTACCGGTCCCATCATTACCTCTCTTTATCAGTTTATATATATTTGCGCGGATCAGCAATAGCGCCTTCCAGAGCGGAAGCCGCCGCGGTGACAGGGCTTGCCAGCGCTGTGCGCCCCGTAGCTGAACCCTGCCTCCCCTTGAAGTTTCTGTTGGAGGTAGAAACGGAAAGCTCATCCCCTTTCAGTTTATCGTCATTCATAGCAAGGCACATAGAACAGCCGGGCTCCCGCCAGTCAAACCCCGCCTCTTTAAAAACACGGTCAAGTCCCTCTTTCTCCGCCATATTTTTCACCTGTACGGAACCCGGAACTACCAATGTACGGATATTCGGCGCAATTCTACGCCCATTTACCACTGCCGCCGCCGCGCGGAGATCTTCAATCCGCCCGTTGGTACAACTGCCGATAAATACTACATCTATCTTTGTACCCAAAACCGACGCGCCCGGTTTCACCTTCATATACTCCACCGCCTCTTTCTCTAAAGCGCTTTCAGGTATAGGGATTTTGCCGTCCACCGGGAGCGCCATAGCGGGGGTAATCCCCCATGTAACTATCGGTTTCAGTTCCGTCACATCAAATGTAACTTCATCATCAAATTCCGCGCCGGAATCAGTAGCTATACTTTTCCAATATGTAAGCTGTTTATGCCACTCATCCCCCTGAGGAGAATAAGGAAGCCCTTTCAGATAGGCGAAAGTAGTTTCATCGGGGTTTATATAACCTACCCGCGCGCCCCCCTCTATTGCCATATTGCAGATAGTCATACGCTCTTCCATGCTCATGGAGCGGATAACGGGACCGTCAAACTCATAAGCGTAACCTATGCCGCCGTTAACCCCTAATACGCTGATTACTTTTAATATTACATCTTTTGCGGCAACCCCTTTGCTAAGGTTGCCGTTTATAAGAATCCGGCGCGTTTTTAACGGAGAAACGCCGACAGTTTGTGTGGCGAGCACATCGCGCACCTGAGATGTGCCGATCCCAAACGCAACCGCGCCAAAAGCTCCGTGAGTGGCAGTGTGGGAGTCGCCGCAGGCAATGGTCATTCCGGGGCGGATTATCCCGTGTTCGGGCATTACTATATGTATAACCCCATAGCTTTTATCCGGGCTGAAAAACGTTATATTTTCCTTTCTAGTGTTATTTTCCAAAGCGCAAAGCATCTCCTCCGCCAGATCGTCTTTCAGCGGACGCTTAATAAGCCCTGTAGGGATAATATGGTCGCATACGGCGAAAGTCCGCTCAGGATATGCAACGTTCCGCCCCATCTCGCGAAGAAGGGCGAACGCCTGCGGGCTTGTTACTTCATGCAGCAGATGCGCTCCGATAAAAAGCTGCGTCTGTCCGTTCTCAAGCCGCGCCACACTGTGCTTTTCCCATACCTTCTGATATAAAGTCTTTGGCATTAAAAAACCTCAAATGGTAAAAACTTACAACCAGCCAATATAACATAAAAAACATAGATGTTAATAACGATTTTTTACAACTTTAGCGCACTCCCTTAACTCCTCCCGGCACTATAATCTTGCTACTTGATTTTCTAAGCAATAACTGTTATGTAGGCAATATCTGCGATGAGGGATAACTAATAAAAATTCGGGGAAAATATGAAAGTTTATTTGGCAAGTGCAAAAACTAATAAAGAATTTATGCCAGCGGTAGAATACTATCTAAAATCAAAAATTAGTTATATTGAGTTTACCTCTATTTGGTATAATGCAAAACCAGTTCAAAATAATAAAGAAAGATATGAAACAACTATATTACAAGGAGTAGATAAAGCGGATTTGGTAATAGCTATTTACCCTTATGGACAAAGTGGCACATTATGTGAAATGACTTATGCCGTAGGCAAAGGAATACCTGTAATTTATGTTAGAAGCAAAGAATTTGAGGAAGAAGATCCGTTAATTGCAGGTGGATTTACAAATATTACTGATATAGTAGAATTTAACAACAATAAGTGGATAGCGACTTCTTTAAATGTAGCAATAAATTGTATTATAACAATTTCAAATATGATAACAAAATAGGGGGTGCGCTTGCCCCCTTTTATTTATACATTTTTATTAATTCCTCTTTTTAGATACCCTATCATTAATCTTAGCTATTTAAATATTGTTTAATCATATCGTCCAGTAGCTTTTTGTATTTCACCGGCTTGATTATCTTGAATTCAGGGAACCAAGGCATGATAAGCTGTTTAAACTCCATGTCGGTTGTTACGCCGAAGGTCAGCGTCAAGTCGCCGTTATTTTCAATCTTAATCAAATGTTGGTGCGGAAATATAGAGCGGCGCTTGAAATTATCCACTACAGCTTTGTTAATCTGAACAGTTACAGTTTCTATCCTGTTATTTGGGATTTGCCATATATTTTTTGCTTCTGAGGCATATTTCTCCATAGCGGTGTGATCGGGTTTAAAAAATCCGCCGCCGGGTTTTATTTTTTCAATGGCGTTCACCAAAAAAGTTTTGAAAATACCGCTATGTTCAGCTAAAAGATACCATCCCCCTTCGTAATATGGAGTATAGACAGGAAAATGCTCCTCGATCTTTTCCAAATAACGGTAGGCGGTTTTACGGCTGACTTTAAACTCGTCCATTATAGTTTTGTAATTTATCAGCCTGTGGCTGCTAAGAACTTTAAGCAACTGCAAAGCCACGTTTAGATTAATATCAGCCATAAATTATTATATAAGTTATGGGATAACTGTCAACTTCAAAACCCGGACACAAAAAAAATGGGCGCAATAAAATGAACAATATAAAATTTGCGACAACATTTGTTCCCAAAAATGACACACATTTAATTTATATTGCCTGTTAAGGAGAACGGATATGGAAAAAGACGAAGTTGCAAAGGAAGTTGAACTGTTAATTAAAGATATCTGTATAAAAGGGGCGTTTTATTACACTGACGAACGTCTTGAACGCTATACATTACAGGAGCTGAAAGAAATGGCGGTACATCTATATCTTGATCACGGCGTATATCACGAAAAAAAAGCCATCAGGTTGCTTAAAAATATTTTTGAGACAAGAGCCAATAAGATGGATCAGGATTTTACATGGTCGGAAGATAACAGAGCAAGGTTACTTGAAGTCAATAACAAACTTACTCAAGCATTTAAAACTGCCTACAACGAAGCGTTAGCGCTGAAAAATAATTTTGAAGACAAGATAGGAAATAAAGATCCGTTTTTAAAAGATTATGAGATAGAGATAATTATACAGCCATTTATAAAAGAAAACAGCGGTGACGATGATTTTTCAGAAGTTTTAGCCTGCTCAAAATATTATAATTGCAGTCCAATCGTTCACAGTATTTCTGATATTTTAAACATTGAAACGATATGTACAGATATTGAAATACTTTATCAAAGCCATACTGACATATAAAATAGTTATGATGTATATAAAAATAATCGCGCAAACAGATAACAGACTTGCATTTCATTTGAGTCGGCGAGCGGAAAATCCACGGCTGGATATGCGCCTGACGGGTTACCCAATTAACGGAACTCCGCTTCAATCTATGGCGTTGTGTATAGACGGCGCCCCTTTTTTTGTAGCGGACTATGATGTAATCTTTGATGATGATGAACCGGAGTTTGAATGTTCTGTAAAATATGCGCTTATTGGTGATTGGATGGGGCTGAACGATGATATAAACAAGCCTTTTGAAAATATGAGGAGATCATTTAACATACTGTGTCCGCTTTTATCAATGCTTCCGGCAGGCAAATACAATCTTAAAATCAGAGATTTTTTCCCATTCTATAAAAACGGCGTGTTCTTTTGGAACTTAAAAGAACACGGTTATATGGAACCTGTCAGCGCCTCATTTTTCAACTCAGTTTTTCAATCTGTTATTCCGACCAAACCGCCGGAAACGTTTAATATAGACAGAGTAAGCTACTATAGAGAGAAACGCGGCATTTACGGCGTATGCCTTGAGATAGAAGATGACGTTTATCTTTTGGACGGACATCATAAAGTCAGCGCCGCAGCTCTGGACGGCAGAAAAGCTCGGTGCATTGTCATAAGCCATATAGCTCCTGTATTTAAAAAAGTAAACTCTTCCCAAAGCGCGCTACAGTTAGCTGAAAATATTTGCAAAAAAAGCAATTTTGTTTTTCCGACTGAATTGCTTGAGTGTTATTCAAAATATGAGATGGACGATGTATAGGGAATTGGAAATAAAAATTTCAACGCCGGAAGAGTTGGAATTATTGAGGACTGAAATACAGCCGTCAGGTAAGTTTATTCTTACGGCGGATATTGATATGAAAGGCAGAATTTGGCAACCGGCGGCTAATTTTTATGATATGTTTGATGGGAATGGGCATACTATAAGAAACTTACATATCATTGCAAAACCGGGGGCGGAAAACGATTACTACGGATTGTTTGCGAGAATTGTGAATTTTGGCGCGGTAAAAAACCTCACGCTTGAAGATTGTGTTATAGACGGCGGAGCTT
The DNA here is from genome assembly GCA_031256375.1 of Deferribacteraceae bacterium. Lineage (GTDB taxonomy): Bacteria > Chrysiogenota > Deferribacteres > Deferribacterales > JAISNW01 > JAIRQX01. The sequence continues at coordinate 10,748 of JAIRQX010000114.1, read as the reverse complement.
TTGGTATATGCGGCGGCATAGCGGGAATTGTTATGTACGGGTCATTTATAAATAACTGCAAATGTTTGAGAGGTTTGGTAAAAGGGCTTATCTGCGGCGCTATTGCGGGACAGGTCTTTGATGGAGATTTAACAGGGTGTAATGCTGTCAGAACAGAATTAAAAGGCTACACAACGGGCGAATTTGCCGGAGAGTTTTGGTAGGATAAGATATAGCATAAAAATAATATCGGGGGTTATAATTATGGACAAAATGTATGAAGAATCTGTAAACAACGTAGAAAAAATTATAAACAAGAGTTTTATTGAAGCTTTAAAAAAAGATGAAGGCGTTCTGAACCCAATTCTTAGGTTGGTCAGGGATGACAAGAGCCTTATGTTGTGTATCCGTGAAGACTATATCAATATCTATTATAATGGCGGAAATATTATGAAAATTTCCGGAAATTCAAAAGGGGAAAGATACACTGTTGAGTTTGATAAAAAATATCTGAAAAAATACAAAGAATACAAAGAGGAGATTAAATTGCCGGATGATAAAATCTCAATCGTGGCGCAAACAACAGACTGGATTAAGATAATGCCTGAATTAAAGCACGCAATGGATCTCCATAGTGACGCAGATGAACGCACATACCAACAACTGGTATGCCGTGAAAATAATAGATCAAGAATTTCAAATATTACTGACTATTTCATTGTGGACATGGAGTACTGTGTGCCCCTCAAAGATAAAAATCCTAAGATTGATATGATTGCCGTAAAATGGTCCGCAACCTCTCAAGAAAGAAAACGCCAATATGATGATGGATTTAAGATTGTTTCCCTTGCGTTCATTGAGATGAAATACGGTGATAAAGCTATTGATGGTACGGCTGGACTAAAAGTTCATCTGGATGATATGATTAAAATATTTGATGAAGATAAACTTAAATCTATACGAAACAGAGCGCTATTTCAGCTTAACACGCTGAATTATCTGGGATTGATTGAGCATACTAATCCTGATTGCAAATTTGATGTAAAATTGCCTGCGCAGCCTGAATATATAATGCTTTTAGCAAATAGTAAATCCAAAAAAGATGCACTGAAAGACGCTATTAAACATTACGACAATTTTGCAAAAAAGCATTTTGAACTAAAATTTTTTGTGGCAAGTCACGCCGGTTACGGGCTTTTTGAGCATTGTATGCTTAGCGCTGAAGATTTTAAAAAATTATTATAGGAAGAGAACAAAATGAATGATTTCAAGGTAAAAAACAATGAAATTCGGGATAAGTCAAACAGAAAGATTGGTGAAATTAAAAACGATGAGATTCGTGATAGCTCAAACAGAAAGATTGCAACTATTAAGGAAATAAGAAATGAAATTGATGGTACGGACACAATGGATCCTGCGTATGCCGCCGCATTATGGTTGTGTTTTGTCAAACGAGGCATTTAATATATCGTTTTGATACTACATTGACATCGCTCTGCAAAAGTGGTATAGCGTAAAACTTTGGAGGTTACTATGATTAAGATGTTTTTTATTTGTTTGGGCGTGATGTTTATATCAACATTTATATATGTTTCTACATCCAATGCAGAGTGGGTTGATAAGGGTCATGGTTGTTACACTGTGGCTATAGAAACTGGACAACTCAGGGTTAGGGAGTGCGCTGGCGCAGAATGCAATGTTATTGGCGGGCTGTATAATGGGGAGCCAATCTGTCCTACAAAAAAAACAGGCGACTGGGCTGAATTTGAATATAAGAGCAGCATAGGTTATGTATCTACTTCGTTTTTGCAAGCGTGTCCCAAAAAAACTGGTTCTCGCAAAACAATAGAGGCTGTGGTTTTGGGAACGGAGTGCGGAGACTACTGCTATGCTACCTTTCGTTTAGCTGACGGCAATGAAATAACGCTAACTGGGGATGTGGATGACCTGAAAGAAGGAGCTAAAGTATCCGCAACATATCAAAATGAGCAGTGGTGGGATGCTTTTAATGGGTGCTTTCAGGCAAACGTATTGCAGTCTGTAAAAGTATTGCCTAAAAAATAAATAAATTGCGAGGGGCGCTAGGCGTTACATAAAATCTTCTATTGATGATTGAGTTATTTTTTTAGAGTATTTTTCATTTACAGAAGCAAGAAATTTTTCGATTCTATTAGGATGATTATTTAAGAACCATTTGATGTGATTATTAATATATTCACTTCTTGTATCACTGTCATTTAAATCGTTAGGAAGTCGCTCCATACGCTCATCAATACTGTCAAATCCCGCAAATGGCTGAGAAAGACGATTTTTTGTCATGGCAACATACTCCTCATTTATCTCTATCCCAATGCCGTAACGATTTAATTGCTGACACACCCTTAAAGCAGCGCCAGAACCGCAAAAAGGATCAAGTACAACATCGCCTTCGTCAGATGAAGCTAGGATCATGCGTTCAAATAAAGCCTCTGGAGTTTATATTTTTAAGAGCCAAACTTTGTAAAATGATTCGGCTTGTATTTTTCCCCGATTTTTAATAATATCCAGTATGTTGGTTTTTTGAGCGTTTCATTGTTTATAACAATGATTTCAAAGTTAAAGTTCTAAATAGGAGTAGCAAATGAGGAAATTAATTATTTTCTTAATCACAGGAGTGTTGTTTATGACCACCGGTAAATCAGAGGCGGAAGCTGGCGTCTTTGTGACTATGAAAACAAGTTACGGAACTATACAGATGGAGTTATACCCCGACAAAGCGCCTGAAACGGTTAAAAATTTTCTCTCATACGTTGAATCAGGGTTTTACAACGGTACAATATTTCACCGCATTATCCCGAATTTTATGATACAGGGCGGAGGGTTTACCGTTGATATGGTTGAAAAAAGCGCAAACAAACCGATAAAAAATGAAGCCGACAACGGGCTGAAAAATGACCGCGGAACTATCGCTATGGCGCGCACAAACGATCCTCATTCCGCCACGGCGCAGTTTTTTATCAATACCGTAGATAATACTTTTCTGAATTACAAAGCCAGTAATGTGCAGGGGTACGGTTATGCCGTTTTCGGCAAAGTTATTGACGGAATGGATGTAGTAGATAAAATAGCCAAGGTTAAAACCCAAAACGTAAAACATTTTGAAAATGTTCCCGAAAAACCTGTTTTAATAGCGGAGGTAAAAGTTTCTTTTAACTCAAACAAAGCCAAAACTAAAGAGGCGACAGCGCCAAAATGACCGGAAGTTTTTTTAGATGGATCGGGCTTGCTGTCATATTCGGCTACTACGCCGTATCAGGTATTTTGCGCGCCCCTTTTGGCGCGGCAGGTATTTATTACCGCAGTATAGTAAGCAAATTCGGGAAATATATGCTTGCCGCCGCCGGAGGTAAAGCTATTTTTGAAGGGCTTGATAATTTAGACCCTAAAAAACACTACGTATTTGTAGGCAATCACCAGAGTTATGCTGACATCTTTCTCCTTCTAGCTGCGCTGAATACTCTGAATATGGGTACGATCTTTATGCTGAAAAAGGAGTTGTTTAAAATCCCGTTCCTTGGTTCTGTGGCAAAATATATGGGGATGATACCCATTGAGAATGATGAATCGCGAAAAGCGCTGAAAACTGTTCTGGATGCCGTAAAAGCCTTAGAAAAAGGGATATCTCTGACAATTTTTCCCGAAGGCAGCCGCTCCAAAGACGGTGAAATCATCTCTTTCAAAAGAGGGGCGTTTTTGATTGCCGGACATACCGGAATGCCTATTGTTCCTTTTGCTATTACCGGTACCGCGGATGTTATGCCCTGCGGCAATTTGAACGTTAAACCGGGTTTGTGCCGCATATCGTTCCTGCCTCCCGTTATGCCCGGAAATATGCCAAGCAAAGAGCTGGCTTCCTCTGTAGAAGATATTGTCCGAAATGAGTATAACAGACTGAGGTTTACCGGAAAAACAGAGGGAAAATGACGGCAGAAAAACCCATGACAAATGTGATTCTTGCTTTGGGTGGCAATACAGGCGATGTACAGCGCGCTTTTACCGCCGCACTGCAACACCTTCAGGACACAGGCGCGCTGGAAGACATAAATGTATCTCGGACATACCAGAGCCGTTCCCTGCTAAGAGATGATCAGCCCGATTATTACAACTGCGTATGCACATCCCGCACGCCGCTTTCCCCTTTAGCGTTTCTTCAGGCGGCAAAAAAAACCGAACAGCTTTTCGGCAGACAGGATAAAGAAGGGCGCTGGCAGGAACGCGCGTTAGATATAGATATAATTGACTACGGCGCTATGATAATCAAAGAAGACACCCTTTTTATACCGCACCCTATGTTGGAATCCCGCTCTTTTGTGCTATTTCCGATGAGAGAGCTTACACCGCAGTATATACACCCTGAAAATGGCTTAACTATTGAGCAAATGTGCGGTGCAATTAAGGATAATTTAGATATAAGAGTTGTTTAATTATAATAAATTTTTCTGTTTTTGCTTTTTTTTAGGATAGATTTTTATATCTTCCGATCTGAAATTCTTATAAAACGTTATATATATCAAATAAATATCCAATATTGAAAATTTGTAAAAAAAAACTGAACTAATCTTTAACCCGATTGTCTTTTACTATGAAGGCAAGAGGTAATTATGATGGAAAAAGGAACTCTTTTTTATAACGACCAGATGGCAGATGACTCGCAGGATGTAATTACTGAAGAATTTGACAGGGATTACATTGAAACGGAGCAGGATCCGGAACCGGATGATGCGGAATATGAAAGCAAAAATGTTCCGGATGACTTTGGTAAACCGAAGCAGATAAGCGAAAACTCCCTCTCGTTTTATATGCAGCGAATAGCGAACAACCACCCTTTAACAAAAGAGGAGGAACAGACGCTAGGAAGAAGGATCAGAAATGGCGACAAAGAAGCCTTTGATAAGCTGGTAAACGCTAATTTGAAGTTTGTTATTACAATGGCGTACAGATTCAGAAATTCCGGTTTACCCCTGTCTGACATTATAAATCAGGGGAACCTTGGTCTTCTAAAAGCCGCAAAACGTTATGATCCTGATAAGGGCGTTAAATTTATATCTTATGCCGTATGGTGGGTCCGCCAGTACATAATTCAGGGTATTGCCGAACAATCCGGCACGGTGAGGTTTCCGATAAAACAGGCGGGAAACCTCTTTAAAGTTAAAGCGGTAAAAGAAACGCTAACCAGACGTTTCGGAAGGGAAGCGTCTACAGATGAGATAGCGCAACATCTGAATATGAAAGAGACCGATGTACGCGACGCTTTGGGATTTGCAAAACAATCGCTGTCGCTGGAAACACCGGTTAAAGACGGCGAGGACACTACGTTTGTTGATTTTCTTAAATCTTCGGACACAAGTATAGAGGACGATCTTTGCAAAAAAGATTTGAAAAACATTCTGGGCAACATGATAAACGAGCTTAGCCCCAGAGAGAAAGAGATAATAAATTTAAGGTTTGGGTTCGGAAATGATGAATCCATGACACTTGACGAACTTGGCAAAATCTTTGGAGTAAGCAGGGAACGTGTGCGGCAAATTGAATGCAGAGCGCTGGATAAACTGAAAAAGAAAGCAGTCAGAAAGGGGCTGCAAATTTATCTGGCAAGTTAAATATGGGCAAATGAAAAACTTACATACCCCCCTGGAAGTATTTCATTACATAACCTCCTAAAACTGCCCCTGCGGTCATACCCCCCGCAGGGGTTTGTTTTTTCAGTATTAATTTATTTTAAAGCAGGTCGTGTTTTATCAGTGTTAAGTAAAATTGCTCCGAAAGTTTATCAGAAGTATATTTTAGAGAAGTGTTGTAGTTCACGGCAGCTACCTTTTCCATTAATTCACCTGATTTCAGAAGCATTGACAGTTTTTCCGCAATATCATTGGAATCGTTTTTTTCTAATATGAAATTTCTTGATAGACTTTCAATAATTTCGGCCGATCCTGTGTACTTGGAAACAATTACCGGTTTTTTGCAGTACATGGCTTCAAGTACAGATTTCCCGAATTCTTCAATCAAAGCCGGTAGCACAAAAATATCAATCATATAGTAGTACCGTTTTACTTCCATTATGGAAGGGGCAAAGATAGTTTTTTCACCTATACCCAATTTTCTTGCCTGCGCTATGTATGGCGAACTATTGTCTGCTCCCGCTATAAATAATACTATATCTGAAAACTCTGCGGATAATATTGCAAAAGCGTCAATGAGTGTGGCAACATTCCTTTTTTTGAAATTACCTGAAGTTATCAGACCTATTATCCGCTTGTCGCTGGTAATTTTATATGAAGCCCTCATCTCGCTGCGAAGCAAGAAATACTCGTCTGAATTAAAATCACTTGTTTTGACCTCTTGGTATATCACCTCCGCTTTATCAGAATTTATCCCGAACCTGTCAATAAAATCATTCCTCATTAAGTGAGAGTTGCATATTAGAAGCTTAAACCGAGCGTTTGTTAAAATATCTCTATGAATTTTTCCAGCCTCGTTATTATCAGGTAACGGTTTGGAAAATATCCTTTCATGGGCGAGATGTGTACAATTATGCATACACAGGACATCTTGCGTCTCAATATCTCCATGGCTTATTATGAGTTCAGGACAATGTTGTTTTATCCATAATAACGACTGATATTGATAGAATTTACGCCTGAAATAACCAGATATTGGTAAACGTAAAGTTTTCACCGGTTTTCCTCCGGCAGAAGAAATCATTTCGCTATCAATACGTTCTGCAATTACATATACGCTATGTCCTTTTGCTGTAAAAAACTCAATTTGCCTGAGAATATTCCTAGGAACACCCGAACGGGTATCTTTAATATCTTTTCTGGAAATAAGTATAATCATTTTTAACTAATGCGCTTTTTCACGCCAATACATAATTACAATACCAACGGTCAGAAACATAAGGTGAGGGGTAAAGTTTGCTATAAACGGGGGGACAACGGCTGAATTTCCTAAAGATTCAAACACTGCCAATACCGCCCAGAAAGCTATTCCGAAAAAAAACGAAAAAACTGAGCTTTTGATAGGCGAATACCTTCTTGAAAAATCAATTCCGATGGGCGCTACAACTATTATTAACACTATTATTGAAAGGGCGTTTGCATATTTGGAACCCAGAAGCATTTCATAGTTAACTGTCCCAAGCCCTCTTTTCTTCAGAATCACAATAGCCTGAAACATCTCTGAGGGAGCAAGCTGTTTTGCGCCTTTTGCAGACAATGACATAAGATCGTTTAGCAAGGATGAGTCACAGAACTCTTTAGGCACATTTTTTATGGACGGCTGTGTCACAGATATATCGGCAGTCTGAACATTTATAAAAGTCCAGTTGTCCTCGTCAGGCACCGCTTTTTGGATTGTTTTTACCATATCTACCTGAAAATTATCGTTCAGCATATATTCGGTAATATTCCAAACCACATTGTTCAGAGGATCTAAAAATTCAATATAGACAAGTTTATTATTGTCCATAGTCCATAAATTGTTAAGCGTTCTCTGGTCAACATATTTCTGTTTCTTTATCCTTTCAGTCATATATTTTTGCTGTGCTCTGCGGACATTAGGATAGATGGTGTATTCAAAAAAAAGCATAAAACATGATGTAAACAACGCTGCAACAACAAAAGGCGCCAGAAATCTCCGTATTCTCCCTCCGATGCAGACAAAGGCAAGAAGCTCCTTGCTTCTCATTAAAATAAACACAGTAACAATAGTAGAAACCACTATTGTTATCGGCAGCACGCTGTTTACGCCCATAGGAAGCGTAAAAAGCTCCAGCTTAATAAGTTGCGGAAAAGTAATGCTGTATTTCGCAAAATCTTTCAGGTGAGAAAGCGCCGATGCAAACATTGTCACTACCATTATCAGAAACTGAACGATAAAAATATATTTAATAAAAATAAACAATATATACCTGTCAAATCTGTTCATCAGTCAAGCCCGTATTCCCTGAGTTTATTGTAAAGCCCCCTGCGTGATATTCCAAGCCTTTCCGCCGCTTTTGTGCGGTTGTTTTCACATTCCCGCAGGGTTTCTGTTATTATCTGTTTCTCGCTTTCTTTTAATTGCGGCGTGCGTATTTCATTTGTGAGCTTCGGTAAAAGTTCCTCTGTAAGCAAATCTGTACGCGCAAGTATAATGCTGCGCTCCAGAAGGTTTTCTAGCTCCCTGACATTACCCGGGAAAGGGTATTGCTGAAGTGTTTTTATAAAACTTACAGAAGCTCCCGATATCTTTTTTTGGAACCGTTCCGAGTATTTATCGGTAAAGTATTTGACAAGCATGGGGATTTCTGAAGCCCTCTCCCTGAGAGGGGGGATGTGTATGGGAAATACAGATAGCCTGAAAAATAGGTCCTGACGGAATCCCCCTTCTGTCACCATTGAATTCAGGTCGCGGTTGGTAGCCGCTATAACCCTGACATCAGCCTGTAACGGTTTGGAACTACCTACAGGTTCATAAACCCTCTCTTGTAAAAACCGGAGCAATTTTACCTGTGCGGAAACCGGTAATTCACCGATTTCATCCAGAAAAAGCGTTCCGCCGTTTGCTTCCGTAAACCTGCCAGATCTGGCTCCGGCAGCGCCTGTAAACGCCCCTTTGACATGACCAAAAAGTTCGCTCTCTATAAGATTTTCATTCAGCGCCGCTGCATTAACAGCCACAAAAGCCTTTCCTGCGCGGGAAGAGTTATCATGCACGGATTTAGCCACAAGCTCCTTCCCTGTTCCTGATTCCCCTGTAATCAGCACAGTCGCATCGGTTGGGGCAACCATCTTCAGCATATCTATAACTTTTCCCATCCCTTCTTTGGAATAGACGCCATGGAAAAAATAAGATTCATCACGGTGTGAAAACCCGCCGATTTCACTCTCATCTCTGTTTTTGCCGATAATAAGATTTTCTACTGTAGATAAAAGTTCATCAATGTCCACAGGTTTGGTTACGTAATCTGTCGCGCCGAGTTTCATTGCTGAAACGGCCGTTTTGGCGTCAGCATTGGCTGTGATTATAACGACAGGCACATTATTTCCGTCACTGCGTATATATGACAAAAAGGTAAGTCCGTCCATTATATCCATAGTGATATCCAGCAGAAGCAGATCGTAGCTCAAGTCATTCAGCGCCGCTATAGCCACGGCTCCGTTATCCGCCTCCCAGCAAATATATCCTGCATCTTCAAGATGCAGGCGCAACATATGTCTGTGGTTTTTCTCATCATCAATTATAAGTAAGTTTTTCATTATATTTAAACTTTAAAATCCAATACAACAGTAAACGGCGACACACTTTCAATATATATTTCAAAACCGTGTATCTCCATAATTTTGCGGGATATCGCCATTCCCAGACCGCTGCCGTTAACCTTGGTAGTGTAAAACGGTTCAAACAGCCTTTCCGTGTCAACTTTTGCGTCAGGCAAAACGTCATTCGTAATTAAAACTTTTTTAAACGCAGAATCCAAAACCATTTCCGCGGAACCTTCCGCGGGCAGAGCCTGCATTGCATTTAAAAGTAAATTTACAAAAACCTGCAGGAGTTTATCATAATCCGCTGAAATTTCAAACCCGTCTCCGCTGATGGATACGTTTTTACCCGCAGATGAAAAATCGTAAGAAAGAAGTGAAACGGATTTCAGGGCGCAGTCATTTATGTTAAAAAGTCTCCTGTTCAGATCAACCGCTCTGCCGAAAGTTAAAAAACCGTCCACAATTCCCGCAAGCCTGTCAACTTCATCAAGCGAACGCTCAAGATTTTCTTTAATCTGGCTGTCGTTTGATTTTTTCATGCTGTAATCCACAAAACCTTTTATACTTGAAAGGGGGTTTTTTATCTCATGCGCCAAAATATTTGCAAAACGACCTGTAGTCGCTTCCTGTCTTACGATCTGCAAATTTTTCTGAGATTGCTGATAAATAGTCAGCATCTGTTTAAGCCTGACGTAAAATAGCAGAAGCACGGCTTCCATCAGCGCGGCTATTATCATGCTTATTCTGAGCAGTGCGGCTGTGTGAGTTACAGACGCGGAATTTACTTCAAGACATATAATGTACGGGGAGAGGATATTTCCTCTCCGCCCCATTCCTCCCATGTGCCTCCCCCCGAAGTTTACCACATCATACATATAAAGAGAGCTGCCGTGCCTGAAAGATATTTCTGAATCTATATCTATAAGCTGCCAAGGAAGCGGAGTTTTATAGGCAAAAAATATATTTTTGTTATCATTATAGACAAAAACGTTTTTTACAGTATCCTGCTCAGCGAGCTGATTTATAAACGACCGCATCAATGGTGAATTTAATCCTCCGGAATCCCAGAACATCGGTCTTGCGGCGCGTAATGACTGAAGGGTAAGCCGTCCCATCTCATACACCAGAGCCTCGCTTGCCCTGTACATCCTCCCCCCCAGCGCCAGAAGTATTATCAGAAGCGCCGTGTTTGCAATCAGCGCCGCTTTAAATATAGTAATTAACATCTTAGGGAGATTTGAGCTGTTTCTCGCAGACCGCATAAAGAATTATATCAAAAAATATTTACTTGGAACATAATAAATCATGTGAATCTCACACCCATTTCTTATTCGTACATATTTCAGTACAAAGTATCTTTCGATACTAGGGTGTGTTGACACTATTTTAGCCATATAGCAATAAAGGCAAATTGAATAAACGCCAAGAACATTACATCTGTTTTGTCATAGCGAGTGCACACCCTACGGAATCTTTTCAAACGTC
>JAIRQX010000087.1 GCA_031256375.1 Deferribacteraceae bacterium | reverse complement strand
GGAGAGGTTGTTACCGCCGAGATCGGAATACCTGATGCCGCTGTGGAAGCTGTAAAACCTTCGTTGATACTGCTGACAGAATATTGCACCCCGCCCATGCCGGAAAGAAAAGGATACGGACATAAAGGGAACTATGGTCACGCAGTTATAATAGGCGGTTCCGCCGGCAAATACGGCGCGGCGGTTATCTCTTCCCGCGCAGCGCTTAGAGCGGGGGCGGGACTTGTGACTTGCGCCCTCCCGAATCTTGCCCCGCTTCTCTCTTTCCCTGAAATAATGGGGTTTAACAGTGGTGATAACCTTTTTTTTACGGCAGACAGCGCGGAAGCTGTTGCGGGGTTTTGCCGTGAAAAATCCGCGGCGGCAATAGGACCGGGATTGTCACGTTCTCCTGAAAGCCTTGAATTTGCCGGAAATTTTATATTGTCATCTGACATTCCCCTTGTAATAGATGCAGACGCTCTTTTTGCTCTTGACCGGAACACTCTTAAAGCGATTAACGGCAGGGCTATACTGACCCCGCATATAGGCGAATTTGCCAATATGCTGGGAATTGACAAATCTGTCACGGAACGGAACAAATTGCAGCTTGCAATGGAGTATGCCGTTCAAAACGGAGTATATCTTATACTTAAAAGCTCAGAGACAATAATCTCCGCTCCGGATGGACAGCAGTATATTTCTGTCTGGGGAACGCCCGCACTCTCCAAAGGGGGAAGCGGCGATATTCTGACTGGGATACTTACGGCGCTTATAGCTCAGGGGATCCGGTTGGCTGATGCGTGTAAACTTGCTTGCCGCATACAGGGGGATGCGGCGGGAACGGCGCAGAAATCAAGGGGCGCTTTTGCCGTGACTGCTGAAGATATTCTCAACTCAATCGGGCTGTTGCCCTGATGCCTGAATACATATTTTATAACCTTACAGAAGAAAATGCCGCCGGAGAGATATGGCGGGTTATAAAGGACAAACGGTACATTTTACTCACGGGAGAGCTTGGAAGCGGTAAAACCACCCTTGTGAGAGGAATTACGCGTTTACTTGGCATACCTGATATAGTATCAAGCCCGACATTTTCCATACACAACACATACAGCGCGGAGGGGATAAGAATACTGCACACCGATCTGTACCGGTTAAGATCGGTAACCGAACTTGAGCAGACAGGCTTTTTTGAACTTTTGGAATTTTCCGATTACGCGTTTATTGAGTGGGCGGATCTCTTTAACATAAAAGATATGTTAAAAAAATACGCCGAAGTAAATATAATTAAAAACGGAGAAACTGCCAGACAGTATGAAGTGGGCGTAACGTAACATTATAACAGTTTGACTTAATGTTGATAGTATTATGTTTTGGGATGATTTTGGAAAAAAGATTTTCACATCCGAAGAAATAGTTTTTGGGTTAAGGTGACAGTATGGAGATTTTCAACTGCGTTGATGATTATATTACCCAATTCCCGCATGACGTACAGCAAACTCTCCAAACCCTCAGAAGAGTTATAAAAGAGGAAGCGCCATCTGTTTCAGAGAAGATAAGCTGGGGAATGCCGACATTTGTTTTAAATGGCAACCGGGTTTATTTTGCGGCTTATAAGCGGCACATCGGCTTATATCCCGGCGCTGACGCCATAATTGCCTTTAATGATAGATTAACGCAATATAAAACTTCAAAAGGAACGGTGCAGTTTCCCATAGACAAACCTTTGCCCTATGATTTGATTCGTGAAATTATTATTTTTTGTACAAAAGCATAGTGAGAAATATTGTTAAATGTATAAAATCAGGTTCAGAATATTTGATGGTGATTTTAAAATGTATTTAACGATTAATCCATTCTTCCAATTCTTTGTCATAATCATAATTTTTCTCTAAACAAATAATTCGGGGTTTAAATATCCATTTATCAGACAGAACATTTTTGTAAGGTTTTGAATGTTTAAATGTTATACCTGAAAGTTCTATCAAAAAATAATTTATATCATCAGCTTGATAATGTCTTAAAAAATATTCGGGACGCTCTGAAAAACCGCTATTTAATTGTAAATATTTTTCGCTGAACCATGCGATTAACGGTACTGAATATATATTTGGAGTAAACGTTTTCGTATGTCCGTGTCCTGCATTATCTGTAAAATCATAAACATCTTCCCCGTGATCAGAGATATAAAATACATACGATAAACCGTTAACTTTTTTTATTTTTTCTATTACCTCATTGACAATATAATCTGTATATCTTATAGAATTGTCATAATCGTTAATCGTATTTTTTTTTGATTGCGACAAATTTTCTTTGCCCGGAACATCCCCTTGAAAGTGTCGGAAATTTGACGGATATCTGTACTCATACCTAGTATGGCTGCCCATTAAGTGCATAACGATAAAGCGTCTATCATGATTGTCTCTTAAGACATTGTCCAGTTCAGCAAGTAAAAGTTCGTCATACAAAGTCTGTACTGATTCATAATCGTTACTTTTACTTGTGAGTTTCGCATGATTTGCCTCAGTTACAAAAATAGCCGGAATGCTGCCGGGATTACCGAAAACTAATTGATTGCCGAGCCAATAAGTTTCAAAACCAGCGCTATTAAAAACTGTAAAAATACTCCCTTCATATAAAGAAAGGCTGTCATTATTGCAATTTTCGAATGAAAGCATGGTTTTTATTGAGCCCCATGTTCCTTCTGCAGCCGATACGACATCTTTGAAAACGAATATATCATCTCTTGCAGACAGATACGGATTGGTTTCACGATGATATCCATATAAAGAAGAATGAAGAGTCGTAGATGATTCTCCTATTATAAAAACATAGTTTTGCGGCATATCGGACTTTACAGTAATATTATCATACACACTAACTTTTTTTTCATGATATGCTTTTACATAGTTTAAATCTTTGTTGTAATAAAAATATGCGTTTGCCATGCTAAATAATGGGTGTGTGTTTAATTGAGTAACATATGATTGCTTTCTGACTACCTTATAAGTTATTGAGCAAACAATTATCGTAAATGAACATACAAATATGATGATAAAAAATTTAGCATTAAATTTAACTACGATATTATAAATAACAAGCGTAAGCATAACAAATATCACAGTTACAAGTGTAAACAACAAAACATTGTCAAACAACAATATATTTTCAATATATTCTTTAGACTCCGTCAGATTAGTTTCAAAAATAGCATAGTACGCCGTGCTGCCCAAAAATGTACCAAACTGTTTTATGTGCATAACATTAATAATAGTTGGTATATAAAGTAACATTGATGATATGAAAAGCAAATTTTTATTAATTTGCAATAAGATAAAAGTTAAAATAAGAATAAGAAAAGCGACAAGATAACCGTTTGCAATTGAATCCAAATACTTTATCTGAGAGCTCACCTTATACATATAAAAATTCACTATTGCAGAAGGCAAGATACAGTAAAAAAATAACAATACCGTATATTGTAATTGTTTATACATTTGCGCAGAAATCATATAGCAGTTCCACTTTACATTAACCGTCTTTGCGAGCGGAATGTTTTTTATGAAGCGTGGCAATCCATGCAGGTAAAAGCTCTAACTGGATTGCTTCGTCACTGCGTTCCTCGCAATGACGAGTGGAACTGCTATAGTATATAGTGAAACCCCAAAAAGGTTGCCAGCCTTCGTCTTTAATATGTTTGTTTTCTTGAAGTTCAACTGGATTAATGCCAGCCACAACCCAACATTCTTTAATCTCTCTCATTGTCTGACCCCATTATATAAAAAATGTTTTACTAATAAGCAGTTATCCAATCAGTTATTCCAAGTTAAACTACAGTTTAATTGGTTACCGATTTGATAAAATATTGGAGAAAAATTATGAATTATGCCTATATCCGTGTGTCAACCGACAAGCAGGATTGTAATAACCAGCGTTACTCTGTGCTTGAATACGCAAGTAAACACAGTCTTGGTGAAGTAAATTTCGCAGCAGAGAATGTATCAGGAAAAAAAACATGGAAAGAACGCGCTATAGCTGAAATAGTTGATAAAGCAGTTAATGGTGATGTCCTTATTGTCAGTGAATTATCACGTCTTGGACGTTCTATGCTTGAAGTATTTGAAGTTATTTCAATTTTATTGAGAAAAAACGTTCAGATTCACATTCTTAAAGGTAATATCGTATTAAAAGATGATATACAGAGCAAAGTATATACGTTTGCCTTTTCGTTGGCATCAGAAATAGAGCGAGACCTAATTTCACAACGAATAAAAGAAGCGTTAGCTGTTAAAAAAGCCAAAGGGGTAAAATTGGGAAGGCGTATAGGCAGTAAATCTTGCAAACTAGACGATCATATCAAAGAGGTAAAAGCCTTTATTAATAAGAAAATATCTGTCTATGCCATTGCAAAGACACTTAAAGTCCCACAGTCTACAATGTATTATTTCTGTAAAACCAGGAAACTGCTGTCTGCGTAGTATATAGCAGTTCCACTTTACATTAACCGTCTTTGCGAGCGGAATGTTTTTTATGAAGCGCGGCAATCCATGCAGGTAAAAGCTCCAACTGGATTGCTTTGTCACTGCGTTCCTCGCAATGACGAGTGGAACTGCTATAATATGAATACACAAATTTATGCTTGACAAATATTTATTAATTACTTAGTAATGTCCAAGTTAAGGTCAATTAAACTGTAGTTAATTTAGGGTGTGTTGACACTACATGAATTTTATATTATAATAATCGCATGAAAATTAACAAAGCGCAATTTGAACGGATAGCAGGTCACTTTCCGGTTCAGCGCGGCAATGTCAAGA
>JAIRQX010000111.1 GCA_031256375.1 Deferribacteraceae bacterium | reverse complement strand
TTGCATCTCCTCTCCAAATATGTAACGTTGTTTTTGTTTTTTCATAATTTAACATCAAACTTATCATAATTGTTTTACACACATTATTAAAGATGTGGTTTTTGGAGGTTGCCTATATTTTAAATCAAATTGCTATAGGGGGTAAAATTTTTTGCCGTTGCAATAATTACGTCACTGAGCGATAATCGTAGAGAAAAAGTATAAATTAAGAAGGGGAGGAATAATGTTTGAATCAGTTGAACTTGATAACACAATTTCCAAAGATGATTATGAAAAAAAGTTTTCCGGCATACGCACAAAGCTGTTTAATATGCAACAGAAACTAAAAGCTGCCGGAATCCCCACGCTTATTTTGCTGGACGGCGTTCCCGGATCCGGCAGAGGTGAAACGGTGAACCTTCTTAATGAGTGGATGGATTCACGGAATATACGTAACCATACATTCTGGATGGCTTCTGACAATGAACGGCAGCGCCCTGATTATTGGCGTTATTGGAGGATACTCCCCGGGAAAGGGGATATAGGAATATTTTTCGGCGGCTGGTATTCTTTTGCCGCTGCAAAAACACTTAAAGGGAAGTATAAAAACGCTAAATTTGACCGCGCTATGAGCGAAGCCCGCGAATTTGAGCGGATGCTTACCGACGATGGTGTGCTTATCATCAAACTATGGCTGCATCTGAACGAAAAAACACAAGCTAAAGTTATAAGACAGCGCAAAGAGATGGGCGCCGTTGACCCGCTTGCCTATGTTGATAAAAATTTTCCGAAAGCCGGTTACGGCGATATTATAAAAATATATTCCAAAATTATCCGCCTGACTGACACTGCCAACGCACATTGGTATCTTATAAACTGCCAAGACCGCAGATCAAGAAATATTGCTATTGTGGAAACGCTGATTCACAATATGCAAAGTTCACTTGACCTGAAAAATACACCAAAACAAGAGGAAACTCCTATCCCGCCTGTTGCAAGTTCCCGGATAAAATTTATTCTTGATACCGTTGATATTACTAAAACTATCACACCCGCGGATTATGAAACCAATCTGAAAAAATATCAGGCAAATTTGAAGGACCTTACGACAAAAGCGTTTAAAAAAAATGTTTCCACAATCATCCTGTTTGAGGGGTGGGACGCGGCGGGCAAAGGCGGAGGAATACGCAGGATTACCGCCGCAATTGACGCCCGCATACGTCAAACTATCCAGATTGCGGCGCCTAATGATGAGGAAAAGGCTCACCATTACCTCTGGAGATTTTGGCAGCATATACCAAAAGCCGGTTTTGTTACCCTTTACGACCGTTCATGGTATGGAAGGACGCTTGTAGAGCGTGTTGAAGGGTTTGCGTCCGTTACTGAGTGGTCACGCGCCTATCAGGAGATAAATAACTTTGAACATCAGCTTGCGGAAAAGGGGATAATCTTAGTCAAATTTTTTCTGCATATATCTCAGGATGAACAACTGCGCAGATTTAAAGACAGGGAAAGCTGTGAATGGAAAAAACACAAAATTACAGAAGAAGACTGGCGCAACAGAGAGAAGTACGGTGATTACTATAAAGCGATAAATGATATGTTCATACGCACCAGTACTGACATAGCTCCGTGGCATATCATACCGGCGGAGGACAAGCGTTACGCCAGAATTGACGCGTTGCGCATACTATGCAGCGTTATGAGTAAAAAATTTTTGAGTTTGTAAAACTGCCTTTAAAGTGTTAGAATTTGAGAATGTCATATTTAGCTTTAGCTCGGAAATACCGCCCACAGAATTTTGACGAGCTTATCGGGCAGGAATTTGTTTCCACCTCCCTAAAGAACGCTATTAGTTTGGGGAGGGTTTCTCACGCTTATCTTTTCACGGGAGCGCGAGGAGTCGGGAAAACCAGCGCCGCCCGTATAATGGCAAAAGCGCTCAACTGCCTTGTCCCCATTAATAACAATCCGTGCAATAAATGTGAACATTGCATCGAAATCACAGCCGGCGCTTCTATTGACATTGTGGAGATTGACGGGGCTTCCAACAGAGGGATAGACGAAATCCGCCAACTGCGCGATGCAGTTAAATTCATCCCTGTAAAATATAAGTATAAAGTTTATATTATAGATGAAATTCATATGCTTACAGAGGCAGCGTCAAACGCCCTGCTAAAAACGCTTGAGGAACCGCCGTCTTATGTAGTTTTTATATTCGCTACAACCGATGTACACAAGATTATACCAACAATCCTCTCCCGCTGCCAGAGATATGATTTTAAAAAGATTACCTTTGATGATATGCATTTAACACTGGAGCATATCTTTCGCAAAGAGAATGTTGCATATGAAATGAATGCGCTGAACCTTATAATCCGCCATTCAGACGGTTGTATGCGCGATGCCCTCTCTTTCAGCGACCAGATCATATCCTACACATCAGGCAACGTTAATTTCACATCTGTAGCGCAGATGCTGGGGGTAAAAGATGATCCTGTGATAGGAGACCTATTTGCGGCAATACTGCGGGAAGATGCGCCAATTCTTGAAGAGCTGATCCAAAAATTGTGTGATGCCGGCGTTTCCTTTTCTTATGCTACCGAAAAGATGCTTATACATACCCGCAACCTGCTTTTACTAAACAAAGGGGCATTTCATCTGCAAAAAGAACTAACTCAGGAAGAATGCGATTATTATGACACGTTAAAAAAAGATGCCGGAGAACCTAGACTTTTTGCGCTTTTTCAGCTTTTTCAAAAATTGTATGCAGATCTTAAATATCCATCTTTTGCCAGATATATTTTTGAATTCGGATTATATAAAGCGGCTTCCCTGTCACGCATAATTCCTTTGCCTGTTTCAGAAACACAGACAAAAAGTACTGTTTCCGCTCCAGCGGTCATAACCAAACCAAGGATTCAGCCACAACCAACGCAGCCTCATGGATTATCATTAATGGAAAAGCGTTGGAGCGACATATTACATGATTTGAAAAAAGAGACGCCGTCTCTTGCTGTACTTCTTGATCACAGTATATTAACAGAGTGCAGCGCGGAAAAAGTGGTTGTACAGTTTTTAAATGAGCAAAAAACGCTTTATAATATGGTTGTTGATCAAAAATATCAATCCGCGCTGAAAAATTTCCTTCAACGGAAACTGAACAGCGATATAGAGCTTGAAATACGCATAGGAGGAGAAAGGGATCTAAAAAAAAAATCCCTGAACGATACTAAGAAAGAGCTTGAATCGCTTAACGAAAAAAAAATAAGGGATGAGACAGCCGAAATGCCGGTAATGAAACATCTGCTTAAACTTTTTGAAGCCGGTGCGGAAGATTTAAAAATTAATAAAAAATAAAAAAATATCAGGAGCGAAATTATATGAATATGCAACAGATAATGCGCCAGGCGCAGAAAATGCAGAAACAGATAGAAGAGATTCAGGCAAAGGCAGCGGATGAAGTTGTAGAGGTTGCATCCGGCGGAGGCATGGTTAAAGTAAAAATGAACGGCAAACAGGAACTTATTTCAATTGTGCTTGAGAAAGAGGTTATTGATCCTGATGATTCCGAAATGCTTCAGGATCTTATTATATCCGCCGTAAACGAAGGGATAAAAAAATCGCAGACTCTCATGCAGGAGCGTCTCCAATCTGTCACAGGCGGTTTGGGAATAAATATGCCGGGTATATTTTAGTCCAGATGCATAAAATACAGGCGTTTGACGACTGCGTAAGCGAGCTTTCGCGTCTGCCGGGGATAGGACCTAAAACCGCATCGCGGCTTGCCATGCACCTTTTGAAAATGAAACCGGAAGATGTCCGCCGTCTTTCGGAACATCTGATCGCTTTTAAAGAAAAAACCGTATCGTGTAATATCTGTGGCGGTATTTCCGAAAACGATGTCTGCCCCATCTGCCGCGACAGTTACCGCAATACGGGAATCTTATGTGTTGTTGAAGAGGCTAAAGATCTGTTTGTAATAGAACAAACCGGTTATTTCAAAGGGCGCTACCACGTACTAGGAGGTAAGATATCCCCTCTTGACGGGGTCGGTCCCGACAATCTGCGTATCGCTAATTTAGCAGACAGGATTGTGCAGGAAAATATCGGAGAGGTTATTATCGCAACAAATCCTGATGTGGACGGTGAAACCACAGCCGCCTATCTTATCCGTATTATGAAAAAATATCCCAAGCTTAAAATTACAAAACTTGCCAGCGGCATAGCTATAGGCACACATATAGAGTACGCAGACGAAATTACTGTTGTGCGGGCGCTTGAAGGGCGCCGAGAGATCTGCTGATGCAGAGCAATACGATTTTAATCAACCATACATCTTATGAGGTGCGTGCAGCTGTACTGTCGCAAGGCGCTATTTCTGAATTTTTTGTGGAACATCCTCACAAATGCACGGCAGTTGGCAACATTTACAAAGGCAAAGTTGTAAAAATACTGCCGGGTATGCAATCAGCGTTTGTGGATATAGGGCTTTTCAAAGCAGCTTTCCTTCATATTGCCGACATAAAGAAACCCCGTCCGGAAGATGAATTCTGCGGATCCGAAGAAGATATTCATGACGATGAGTGTGAAAAAGAATTTGCTTCGCCTGATCTGCCAATTGAGGAGATTTTAACGGAAGGTCAGGAGATTGTTGTGCAGGTAGCAAAGGATGCCACAGGCAACAAAGGGGCGCGTCTAACCATGCATCTGTCTGTTTCCGGCAGATATCTTGTTCTTATGCCCGGATATAAACATATCGGCATTTCAAGGAAGATAGGGGATTCTGAGGAACGGGAAAAACTAAAAAAATTACTTAAAGCCATACTCCCCCCTGAGGGGGGACTTATAGCCCGCACCGTAAGTAAAGGGCGTTCCGAAAATGATCTGACTGCCGACAGAGATTACCTACTGCGGATTTGGAAAAGAATTCAGCTTAACTGCGAATCTGCCGCCGCGCCTGCGCTTGTTTACAAAGACGACAATCTTATTTTCCGAATCTTGCGGGATGTTGTAGGTTACGATACAGATGAGATACTGATTGACGATACGGCGGCATACACAAACCTGACTATATTCTGCAATGAATATCTTCCTGCGCTGACTGACAAACTCAAACTTTACACAAAACATACCCCCATTTTTGAGGCGTACAACGCGGAGATTGAGGTCAACCGTTTGCTTGATAAAAAGGTGTGGCTGCGTTCCGGTGGATACATTGTGATAGAACATACGGAAGCGCTGACCGTTATAGATGTAAACACAGGAAAATTTGTAGGGAAGCGCAATTTTGAAGAAACAATTTTTAAAACCAATATAGAAGCCGCTCGTGAAATAACGCATCAGATTAAGCTGCGCAATCTGGGGGGGATTATTATAGTTGATTTTATTGATATGGAAACTGAGGAAAACCGCGCCAAAGTGCTTAACCTTCTTAACGAACTTCTGAGGGAAGACAGGGCGCACGCTTCTGTGGTTAGTATTACCGCTCTGGGACTTGTTGAGATAACCCGCAAAAGGGCGCAGGAAAGCCTTATACGGCTGATGAGCGAACCCTGCCCTTATTGTGAAGGGAAAGGGGTTGTTAAATCACGAATGACAATCTGCTACGACATATTACGCCACATACGCCGGACAGCCAAAGAGTACAAAGGTAAAAATCTGATTCTTGAAACCCACAGCGAGGTTGCGGATATACTTCTAAGCAACGCAAGGGAATATTTATCTGATTTGGAATCGCTTTTTAACATTAAAATTGAAATGAAGTTTGCTTCGCACTTTCATATTGAACACTATGAGATAACGCCTGTTTTAGGATATTCCGGTTCGTAACAAGAAACGGCCATAATTTCAAGAAAAACTGTTAATTTTATATACCTCAGCCAGCAGTTCAGCCGCTACACGGTATAGTTCCTCCGGTATCTCCTGATATAAATCCAGCCTGGAAAATGCTTCAGCGAGTTCAGGGTCCTCTTTGACTATAATTTTATGTTCTTTGGCTTTAGCGACAATCTTTTCGGCTACAAACCCAGATCCTTTGGCTATTATGCGGGGCGCTCGCCCCGTTTCGGAATCATAAGACAGCGCCGCCGCTTTTTTGCGTTTATTTTTTTTATCGTTATTCATATTTTTTTGCAAGCTCCTTAGCTCTCAGCACATTTTTGGGAGCGCATCCCGCCGCAACATTTGCGAAAATAAAGTAAACCGCCTGCGCTGTAACTGAGCATTCCACAGAATTACGCAGAAACCGCCTGATTTCATTATCAGAATAGCTATAATTCAGAAACTTTTCCCCAGTTGTTATCCACAAAGGGTTATGCCCATAAAATTTAAAATAGAGCGCGTGGTTTAAGCTGACAGGGTAATAAGGCGCAGAACCCTTTATGTTAGGCATATCTATCACAGTCATTCCTACATCATGCTCTCTGAAATAGCTGAATATACGCTCTTTGTACCATGTGCGGTTCGATAGTTCCGCAAAAAAGCGTATTTTAGGGAAACGGTTGCGCAGAGCGGCAATCATCTCCTGATTTTTTTTGCT
Organism: Deferribacteraceae bacterium; assembly: GCA_031256375.1. Classification (GTDB taxonomy): domain Bacteria; phylum Chrysiogenota; class Deferribacteres; order Deferribacterales; family JAISNW01; genus JAIRQX01. Next base: position 2,920 of record JAIRQX010000111.1, on the reverse strand, counting down.
GGCGGAAAAAGACGGGTGATAATCGGCGTAGAAACATTCCAAAAGCCCCCGGGACAGCATGGGCGCAACCCCTTTAATAAACTCCTCATAAGCCGTGTCATCCCACGGATTGCGTACAAGCGCTTTTGGCATACGCACGGAAAACCGTACTCTGTCACCAGTACGGTTTATTATATGCTGAATTTTATCAGCTTCAGGTATTCTGTAAAAGGTAAAAGCCACTTCAAGAAAATTTATCCCCTGATCCGCATAATAAGTGAGAAGATCGTAATTGTGCATATCCTGCGGCGCAAAAACCCCTTTCCAGTCTTCGTGGTTGTATCCGCTGGTCCCAATATACAAAGGGGTGTCATTTATTTTCATTAACTTTAAAATAAGTTTTTATCCGCCGACCGCGTCATTTAATTTTTTTATCTGAAGAGCTGACAGATGACCGCTCCTTTCCATTCCCAAAAGTTTTGCTATCAGGGCTTTCACAGCGGCAGGATTACATTCAAGCTCAGTACGGGAAGAGATTGGGGTAATCATGGAGAGGGTTTCAATGTTTATAGCAGAGGCGTCTCCTGTCTCTATAACCTTGTTAAGGACGCTGACAAGATGAAAGAGCCCCCCTTTACCTGTATGTGAAGTCTGAGTTTCCGGCGATAAGGTGGCTGAAATATGGCTTTCTTTCAATAACTCGTTATATTTATCCTGAAGATTTCTCAGCTTCTCGTCAGCCTGTCTTAGTTGCTTTGTAACACGCGTATTTTCATTACGCAAAAGCGTGACTGTACTACGCAGTTTCTGCCCTTCAGACTTTATATCGTCAGATTTAAGCTGTCTTATTTCATTTGAAAGGTTGGAATTTTGCGTAAATGCTTCTTTCAGCCGCGCAGCCTGATCTGAATTTTGCATTTTAAGCGCGGCTACTGATTCTTTCATCATCTCTATCTCAGCCAGATCCCGCTCACGGAGTTTTTTCTCCGACTCAAGCGCCGCTTTTACATGCATCACAGCGTTGTCAAACGTGCCGGTGTCGTTTGGCTCAAGCATTTTATTTATCATCTGGTTCAGAAGTACAAAAGACGGATCATCAAGGATAACTAAAAACTGCCCGTTTTCCAGTTTCAAACGGAAATACTGTTTTTGCTGCCCTTTCTGCTCAAAAGACAGCAGCGGACTCGTACTGTTTACAAAATTAAGCATCCACAGCGGGATTTCCCCGTCAAAATCTTTGCCGTCGTGTAAGGTAACCATCTTTTTTGCTTGCGGATCGCAAAGATACATGGTTACCCCAGTCTGTTTGTTCAACTGTTTCAGCCTGTTAAGCATATAAAACTCCGCTAAGTCGCGTTGAGATTTTTATTCCAAATCTTTACACCCCTTATACACTATATCAAACAACTCTTCAATATGTTCAACTTCTACGCACGAGAAAGCTATTCTCAGATCAGAGCTGTTTGTGGAAATTGTACCCACGCCGTAGTTATTCAAAAGGTGCATACGAAGTTTTTCTGAATCCGCCTTTAAAAGTTTTATGCACAAAAAATATCCTGAGTTAAACGGATAAGGGGTAAACTGATCATCATATTTGCCGCCTGAAAGCGCTTGTTTGCACTTCATGGCGCGGGCGCGGAGTATTTCTACATTCTCTTTTCGCTGTTCGTAAAAAGCGGGGTTTCTAAGCGCCGAAAGTATTGCTGTTTGTGACGGATGCGCACAGTTGCTTATAACGCCCCTGATATTTCCCGCAACTTTCTTTTCAAGCGCCGCAAGAGTCTGAGATTCATCTTTATCCGTAGTTGCGGCAAAAGTAATAAATCCTACGCGAAATCCCCATGCAAACGCCTCTTTTGTTGCCCCGTCCATCTTTATCGCCAGCAGATTAGGACTGGAACCCGCCAGCAACGCAAAAAGCGATTCTTTCATGCAGTCTCCGTAAAACATACCAAAATATGCGTCATCAACAACTGCCACTACATTTATGCCGCTGTCCGCCAGTTTTTTCAGCCCCTGAGCCAACTTTGCGGCTTCCGCAGGGGTAAGCGTATATCCGGTTGGGTTATTGGGGAAGTTAAGTATGAGAATTACTTTTGATTTCAGTTTGCCGCACTCTTCAACTGTTGCTAAAAGCCCATCCACGTTAAAACCGTTTTCATTGTTAAATGTGGCGAAGGTGGCGATTGATCCCCCGCGCCGCACGTTAAAAGTGAGGCGGTAATTCCCCCAGAATTTATCAGGGGTAACCACATAATCGCCATCATCGCAGAAGAGATCTGCCACTACGGACAACCCATGAGTAAGCGCGTGCGTTACAATCGGTAAGCAGAACTGTTTACCCTTCAGGGAAGGGTTTTCTTTAAGCATCTTTTCATTCCACGCTTTACGCAAATCCATTTTGCCGGTGGTCGGGGCATATGTAAAAACATCTGACGGCATAAACATCTTAAGATTGCCGTATATACAATCAATAAACATAGGGCTTTTGTCTTTTACCGCCATCCCAATCGTCGCGTTAAACTTATGCGCTTTTTCACTGGCTTCGGCGCTCTGGGTAATTATCCCTTTCGGCATATACATTTCCCGACCCAGTTTTGACAGCATTTGGTACACAGCAGGCGTCTGTTCCTGTAACATGTTGTTTAGCTCTGTAGCTAGTGAATTCATTGAAAACTCCTTAATTATATTTAATGAAAAAATTTACTCCAGAGTATCTTGTAAACAAAAATATGGAAAAACTCAAGATATTTTCAGCACGGAAATCAATTTTCCCCCATCTTCAAAACTGTCAATATATTTTTTGATTCCAGTAAGCAATTTAGGGCATGTTGACACTATTTTAGCCATATAGCAATAAAGGCAAATTGAATAAACGCCAAGAACATTACATCTGTTTTGTCATAGCGAGTGCACACCCTACGGAATCTTTTCAAACGTC